>JACPAU010000138.1 GCA_016180705.1 Candidatus Methylomirabilota bacterium | reverse complement strand
CTCCCCCATGTTGTGCAGGCCGATCCCGAGCGCCACGAGGTAGGCCAGGGCGCGGCGCCCGGCCTCGTGCTGGAGCCCCTCGGCATCGGCCCCGGCCGCCCGCCCGATCGCCGCCAGCCCCAGAATCCCGAGCGTGAGTCCGATCGCCGCCAGGGCCACCCCCTGGAACAGGCTGGGGATCCGGGCGGCCACCGCCAGCGCCTCCTTCATGACGTCCACCCCCAGGAAGAGGAGGATGCCGGCCGTCATGGCGACCAGGAGGTCCCGCCACCGGCGCTCGAGGCGGCGCAGGAACGGGAGCCACAGGAGGCCCAGGTAGACCGGGATGACGCCGGCGTACACGCCGAGCAGCGCGAAGCCGGCGGCCGCCCGCCAGGTCGGGACCGGCGTCACGGTCGCGATGTCGATGCTTGCCGTGAAGACCAGCCCCACAGAGGAGATGAGCTTGACCTCGACCGGGTCGCCCGGGATCCAGTCGTAGGGGATCGTGAACGCGGCCCGCCCGAGGCGGCCGATCGTCGGGCCGGGCTCGGCGGCGAACTGCCAGAGGGCCTCGTCCACCAGGACCTGGGCGACCGTGACCTCCCCCGGACCGCTGTTGCGGACCGCCACCCGGATCAGGCCGGGCTCGAAGGTCACCCGCTCGACCTCGAGCTTCTGCAGGGCGTCGGGAGGAACGGGGGAGGGGCCGACCAGCGCCTCCTCCTGGACGAGGAACAGGACCACCACGGCCCCCAGGACCAGCAGCGGTACGAGGAAGAGGATGGCGGCCGGCACGCGGCCGAGCCCGCCCGCCGCCCGGCCTTCCGCCGCGGCCTGCTCGCGAACGCTCATGCCCCTCCTCCCTACGCCGTCACGTCGAAGAAGCCCATCCAGCCCAATTCGGCGAACTCGCTCTGGTGGGCGTGGAACATGTACCGCCCGGGGGGCCGGTAGGTGAACTCCAGGATGCACCGCTCCCCCTGGCAGAGCATCACCGTATCGGTCAATTCGTAGTGCGTGAGGCTGGTGCCGGTCCGGTAGAGGCGGAACATGTTCGCGTGCAGGTGAAAGGAGTTGATCAGGTCGAACTCGGTCACGTTCACCAGGTAGATCCGGACCGGCTCCCCCACCTTGAGCGGGATGGGGCGCTCGACGTAGTAGTTGGCCACCCCGTTGACGGTATAGAACTCGTTCTCCCCGTCCAGGTCGGTGTCGAACCCGTTCATGACCATGACGAACTCGGTCGCCTTCGGCCGGGGCGTGGGCGGGTCCACGATGAAGGCCCCGTAGAGCCCCTTGTGGATGTGCTTCTTCACGGGCATGGTGTGGCAGTGGTAGAGGAAGGCGCCGAAGGGCTCAGCCGGGAACTCGTAGGTGAACCGTCCTCCGGGAGGCACCTGCTCGAACACGCCGTCCATGTTGGCCGGGTGGATCCCGTGGAAGTGGATGGTGTGGGGATGGCTCGCCTCGTTGAAGAAGTGGATCTTGAGGGCGTCCCCGACGGTGCAGCGGAGGGTCGGGCCCGGCACCGTCCCGTTGTAGGTCCAGGCCGGGAACCAGACCCCCGGGGCGACCTGGACCTCCGCGTCCAGGGCGGTGATCCGGTACTCCCGCTGGACCCTCCCGTTCGGGAGCCGGGTCACGGCTCCCGCGTCGAAAGTGGTCAGGAACTTCGCCGGGTCCATACCCTTGCCGGCGGGCCAGGGGTTCCCTGCCCGCCCGACGGTCCCGTGGGCCTCGTGGCTCGGGCCGTACTGCGTGGCGTGCGCCGAACCGGCCGCCGCCTCGGCCGCCCCCGCGGCGAGGGCGGCGGGGACCTCTTCGGCCCGTTCGAGCAGCCGGCCTCCGAGCACCCCGAGCGAGCCGGCGCCGGCCCCGAAGAGGAAGCCCCGCCGGCTCAGCGGCCTCATGATCAGGTCCCACGCGCGCTTCATGGCCCCCCTCACACTTCGGCGGGCGTCGCGGCGCTGACGAGGACGTGCCGCGCCAGCTCCCGCCCCACCGCATGCTCCGCTTCTCCCACCCGGACCCGCAGCGGCCCCTCGAACGGGGCCTTCTCCAGGACCTGGACCGTGGCTCCCGGGAAGAACCCGAGGCTGGCCAGGTACCGCAGCATGCCCGGGTCCCCGTCGCTCACCTGGCGGACGGTGGCCGACTGCCCGGTCTCCACCGCCAGGAGCTCCCGGACGGCGACCGCCGGGAGCACCCCGTCCTTCGTAGGGATGGGATGGCCGTGGGGGTCGGTCTCCGGCCAGCCGAGCGCTTCCGCGATCCGGTCCTCGAACTCCTCGGAGATCACGTGCTCCAGCTTCTCCGCCTCCTCGTGCACCTTGTCCCAGGGGTAGCCGAGCGCCTCCTGCAGGTACAGCTCCAGGAGCCGATGGTGCCGGACCACCTCGAGGGCGATCTTCTCGCCGGCCGGCGTGAGCTCGACGCCCTGGTAGCGGGTGTAGCGGAGGAGCTTCATCTCGGCCAGTTTTTTGACCATGCCGGTGACGGAGGGGGGAGACACCTTGAGCTTCAGGGCGATGGCGGAGGTGGCCACCTCGCCTCCCTGCCCGAGGAGGTAAATCGTCTTCAGATAATCCTCGATCGCCTGCGTGATCACCATCTTGAACCTACCAAAAAAAGAACTTAGTCTGGCCTAAGAAATTAGCATGCCCCTCCGACCCTGTCAAGTGGCGGATCCGGGGCTTATACGAATGACAAAATCAGCGTAACGAGGTCCGGGTCCTGGCGCTGGCGCCGCCCCCGGCCCCCGGCCCCCC
>JACPAU010000109.1 GCA_016180705.1 Candidatus Methylomirabilota bacterium | reverse complement strand
GTCATCGCCATCTTTGAGGGTCGCCCCGCGTCCCCTTCCATCGAGCGCCGCGAGGACCCCCTGCCCTCTCCGATTCCCCGTCGAGAACTTCGGCCGGCGTTTCGTTTCGGAAACGGGTTGCTCCACTCCGAAACGGCGGTCCCTGCCTTCTCGCAGCACCTGCCGACGGCTAGCACCTAAGCCATTGTACTTCGGGCGGTTACGATCCGCCTACCTGCGGTCAGCTGCGGCACGGCCCTTGCCACGTGCCCTTGGTGTCCCGAAGGATCGGGGCGGGAGGGTCGGAATGGAAAGGACCTTGAGCTTGGCAGAGGAACATGCCGGGGCATGGCTGAGCGTCGCCGCCCTGGCCGTCCTTTTCACGATCGCGGGGTTCCTTTGGCACGACCTACCGGCCCAGGCCCGGCCGGGCAGGGCGTGTCCGCCTGGGGACTGGGACAGGGCCCTGGCCGAGGCCAGCGCCGCCGCGGTCCGAGGCGAGCCGACAGTTGCTCTGCGCTGCGCGTATCGGGCATACATCGAGGCGGAAGCCGCCGGGGCAGGCGCCGCCCTCGTCCAGGTGGGCGACTTCCTCCACAGTCTGGGGCGGCAGCGCTACCTGAAGATCAGTGTCCGCTCAGCGTACCTCCGAGCCGCGGAGCATGCCCGGCAAAAGCGGGAGTGGCCGGTCATGGCCGCGGTGGCCACCCGGCTCCTGGCCCTGGGTGACCTGGAGGAGGCCGGCGCCCTCCTGGCCGAACTCTGCTCCCAGATGGCGAGCGGGGCACCGGGAGTCCCGTGCGACCCGATCCGGCTGACAGCGGTCCCGACGCTCTCCGGCGAGGAGTGAGATCCGGTGAGATCCAGAGGCGCGCGCCGGAGGGAGGGCGTGCGACTCCCGTCCCCGGGCAGAGAATCGCTCACCCGGGGACGGGGGGCAAGGAATCGGGATCGGCTCCTGGCATGACCGGCCCCACGGGCAAGGAGGCGGGGCGGGTGCGTCTCCTGCGGGCCCAGCGCGCGCTGTTCGTGGAACTGGGGCGGAGGATCTTTCGCCTGCGCCCGCGGGACCCGTCCGCCGCCCGGGGGGCACTGGCGGTGATCGGCCGTCGGGCGTTCCATGCGGGCTGGTCTCGGGACCATCCGGACCTTCTCCCCCTGCACGAGCGCCTCCTCGAGATCGAGGCTGAGCTTGCGCGGGCCAAGCCGGAGAAACCGGAGGGTCGGCGGGGGCGGGGTGGCGATGAGATGGCACCCACGGCTCGTGGACGGACGGGCGCCCGCGGCTCATCCGTGTCCTGGAGCAAGAACGAGGAAGGAGGAAAGGGAAATGGCTAAGGGATTTGGCGCCGTCGTACTGGTCGCGCTCATCAGCGGCTCCGTGCTATCGGCTCAGGCGGCCGATGCCCCGGGGGTCACGCCCCCGCACGGGCGGATTCACCGGTCGGTCTCCCTGGTCACCCAGGTCGACCCTGCTGCGGGGGTCCTGGTGATCAAGCTGGATGGGGGGAAGCGCTTTCGCCTCCTCGTGGACCGCACCACGGCGGGGGAGAGCCTGGCAGAACTGGACCCCGGTGATATCATCCGGGAACACTGCGTCCGAGTGGACGCGGACACCGCCAGGGCCCTTCTGATCCGGCGTGTCCGGACAGCGTCCGAGGAGCTCGGCAGCTTCGAGCAGTAGCTTCACCGGCGGTGGCCGGCTGGCGCCGACCCCGCCCCACGGAAGAGGGCCGGACCTTCCTCCCCGGGGGCGGGGTCGGCCGCTGTGGATGGGAACCGTCGCGGTGGGGACAGGGACCCGGGAAGGGAGAGACAGGGACCCCCGGGCGGCGATCCGGGAGAGGGAGATCCTCTGCCTCGTCTGCGGGCGGGCTCTCCGCCAGCTGACCAACACCCACCTGCGCGGTCACGGTCTGACCGCCGACGGCTACCGGCAGAGGTTCGGCTATAACCGGGGCACCGCCCTGATGGCCCAGGAGCTCCGGGCCCTCTACCGGGAACGCGCCGTGCGAGTCGGCCTCGCGAGGCAGATCCGCGAGAACCCTCTCCGGCGCGACCCGAGTCTCGCCGCACGAGGCCCCCGGCGGCCAATCCAGCTCGAGGAGCAGCTAAACAGAAGTGAGGCCGCCCGGCGCGCAGCGGCCCTGCGCGAGGCGCGCTTCCGCGAGACCGGATCCCACCCCCGGACGAAGTCGCTGGACCTGGCCGTGGTCTCCGCCCTTCGCAAGGAAGGTCTCTCGCTGCGGCAGATCGCCCGCCGGCTCGGCGTCTCCCCCGCCACCATCTCCGCCCGCCTGCGGCCCACCCTGACGCGACTGATTTGACAGTCCGGGAGCCCTGGTCTAAGATGCGGCCGGACTGCGAGGGTCGCACGGGGATCGGAGCGCGGATGGCAGCCGGGGCGGTGACGATCAAGAAGTACAGCAACCGGAAGCTCTACGATCCCGGGCAGAGCCGGTACGTGACCCTGGAGGAGATCGCCGAGATGGTCCGCCAGGGGAAGGCCATCCGGGTCGTGGACGCCGATACCGAGGAAGACCTGACCAGCGTGACGCTCGCGCAGATCCTCCTCGAGCGGGAGAAACAGAAGCGCCATCCCCTCCCCGTGGAGTTCCTTCGCCAGCTCGTCCAGTACGGGGAGGCGATGCAGCTCGCCCTGCAGGAGGCCGCGGCCTCCAACTGGGAAGCGCTGCGGAAGGCCCAACGGGAGGGGGAGAAACAGCTCCAGGAGCTGGCCAAGGCCGGCGGGAAGATGGCCGAGGGCTGGTTG
>JACPAU010000108.1 GCA_016180705.1 Candidatus Methylomirabilota bacterium | reverse complement strand
GCGCGCCGGGAGCCCGGCGGAGCGGGCGGGCCTACGGGCCGGAGACATCATCGTCCGGTTCGGCGGGGTCCGGGTGACGAACCTGGAGGACCTGGTCTACGCCCTGCGCGCGAAGCGCGCGGGGGACACGGTGGAGGTTGTCTATCAGCGGGACGGCGCGGAGCACTTTTCCCGCGCCACCCTCGAGCGGCGCCAGTAGCGATCCGCGACAGCGGCCCCGACGAGGCTGACGGGCATTGGGGACGTGAGCCGGTTGACCCCCGACACCGACGTGTCTACAATGGGAGGCACAAAAGGGGGAGCGGGCGAATGAAATTCGTCGGCGTTCGGGAATTTCGGAATCACACCGGTAAGGTTCTCAGCGCCGTCCAGAAGGGCGAGAGGGTCGTCCTCACAAAGAGGGGCAAACCCTTCGCCGCGATGGCCCGTCTCAGGGAGGAAGAGATCGAGCGGTTGGTCCTGGAGGGACGGGGATGGCTGAAGCTCTCGGAATCGGCATTCGACTTCTGGGACAATGAAGAAGACGAAGTCTGGAATACGCTTTAGGCAAGGCGACCTTATTTTGCTCCCCTTTCCTTTCACCCACCTTTCCGCCATCAAGCGGCGCCCCGCTTTGATTATCTCTCACCATCCACTCCACCAGGAGTCCGACAGCGTCCTCCTGGCACGCCTCCGAGCACTTTTCACGTAAGAGCGAAGGAGGAATGATAGCGCCATGCGACACACGAGAAGAGGCGTCACGCTCGGACTCATCGCCGTCGCGCTGGCCGGGACGGCCTGGGCCGGCGGCTCGGACTACGGGATCGCCCCCGGCGCCCGCCCCATCCTCGGGGGCAAGATCAGCGAGTGGGCGGTGCCCACGCCCAAATTCGCCCGCGATCCCGCTCCCGGCCCCGACGGCAACATCTACATCGCCGTCATGCGCGGGAACAAGATCGCGCGATTCGACACCCGGGCGAAGACGTTCAAGGAGTGGGACCTGCCCAGCGGCGCCCAGCCCCATGGTCTGCTCGTGGACCGGCGCGGCCAGGTCTGGTACACGGGCAACGGCAACGGCACCATCGGCCAGTTGGACCCGGCCACGGGGAAGGTCACCGAGCACCGGGCCCCCTCGGGGGGCGACCCGCACACCCTGATCATTGACGGGGCGGGCGTCATCTGGTTCACGGTGCAGGGCGGCAGCCGGATCGGCCGCCTGGACACGCGGACGGGGAAGATGACCGAGTACCCGACCGCCGCGCGTCCCTACGGGATCGCCCTCGACAAGGCCGGCAATGTCTGGTTCTGCGAGATCGCCGCGGGGAAGCTTGGCAAACTGGACCCGAAGACCGGGACCATCACCGAACTGGCACTGGATCGGGGCTCCCAGCCGCGCCGGATGGCGACGTCCCCCGACGGCTCGCTCTGGGTCACGCTCTACGGGAAGGGTGCCCTGTTGCGGGTGGACCCCGCGGCCATGAAGGTGGTGAAGGAGTACGCGCTCCCGGCGGGGCGGGGCGGGGGCCCCTACGCCGTGACCGTGGACGCCGCGGGCATCGTCTGGGCCAACGAGATCGCCACCGACACGGTCGTCCGGCTGGACCCGCAGACGGAGCAGATCCGGGTCTTCCCCCTCCCCTCCACGGGCGTCGGCATCCGGAAGATGATCGTGGACGCCGAGGGCCGCCTCTGGTACATGGGCAGCCACAACGGCCGCCTCGGCGTGATCGAGTAGGACGGATGAAAGGGGGGAACCCCTGGATCGGCGGACGGTCCTGAGGATGGGGGTCGGCGCGGCAGCGCTCGCCGCGGGGTGCGCCGGTCTGCGCGGCCCGGCACGCCGGGTGGACCGGGATCCCGCCCTCCGGGAACGGGAGCCGCACCTGGAGAACCTCCGCCAGCTCACCTTCGGGGGGCAGCACGCCGAGGCGTACTTCTCCCCCGACGGCGCCTCCCTCGTCCTCCAGGCCACCCGGGACGGCTTCGCCTGCGATCAAATCTATATGATGGACCTGGACGGCTCGGACCTCCGGCTCGTCAGCACGGGGACGGGCCGGACCACCTGCTCCTTCTTCGTCCCCGGCGCCTCGCGGTTCATCTACGCCTCGACCCACCTGGGCAGCCCGGCCTGCCCGCCCCGGCCCGACGTGAGCCGCGGATATGTCTGGCCCATCTACCCCGACTACGAGATCTTCAGCGCCGCCCTGGACGGGTCGGACCTGCGCCGCCTCACCCACAACCCGGGCTACGACGCGGAGGGAGCCGTCTCCCCGGACGGGAAGTCCATCGTCTTCACCTCCCTCCGGGAGGGGGACCTGGACCTGTACCTGATGGACGTGGACGGCGGCAACGTCCGCCGCCTCACCGACCGGCTCGGCTACGACGGGGGGCCCTTCTTCTCCTGGGACGGGAGGCAGATCGTGTACCGGGCCTGGCATCCCCGGACCCCGAGCGACCTGAGGGAGTACCAGGACCTCCTCACGCGCCACCTGGTCCGGCCGAGCAAGGTGGAACTCTTCCTCATGGACGCCGACGGCGGCAACAACCGGCAGGTGACGGACCTGGGTGCTGCCTCCTGGGCCCCCTTCCTGCACCCGGACGGCGAGCGGATCATCTTCTCGAGCAACCTGCACGACCCCACGGGGAGGACGTTCGCCCTCTACCTCATCCGGACCGACGGGACCCACCTGGAACGGGTCACCTCCGGCGAGCGCTTCGCCTCCTTCCCCATGTTCTCCCGGGACGGGCGGCTCCTGGTCTTCGTCTCGTCCCGCCACCAGCGT
>JACPAU010000107.1 GCA_016180705.1 Candidatus Methylomirabilota bacterium | reverse complement strand
ACCCCCTCCACCACGAGTCCGGGCCGGAGGGGCTCCCCGGGCCGCCGGGGGGTGACGCGGGCCGGCGGCCCCGTCCCGGCGAGGCGGAGCCCCTTCTGCTGGTCAATCTCCCGCAGGCCCTGCGTCAGGGCCTGCTCCCCCGCCTCCTGGAGCCGGAGGTTCAGGGTGGTGTGGACCCTCAGCCCCCCGTGGTAGAGGGCATAGGAGCCGTACCGGTCCTCCAGGTACTGGCGCACGTATTCGACGAAGTACGGCGCCCGGGCCCGGACGGCGGCGAAGGCCCGCTCGTCGAAGGGGACCGCGGCCGCAATCTCCGCCTGCTCGGGCGTGACGAATCCCTCCTCGACCATCCGCTGGAGGACCACCGCCCGGCGGCGGCGGGCCCGCTCCTTGTCCACGATGGGGGAATAGGCGTTGGGCGCCCGCGGCAGCCCGGCCACTAGGGCCGCCTCCGCCAGGTTCAGCTCGTCCACCGACTTCCCGAAGTAGGTGTGCGCCGCCGCCTCCACGCCGTAGGCGCCGTGGCCGAAGTAGATCTGGTTGAAGTACATCTCTAGGATCTTCTCCTTCGCGTACTCCCGTTCGATCTGGAGCGCCAGCAGGACCTCCTTGATCTTCCGGCTCAGGCTCTTCTCGGGCGTCAGGAAGAGGACCTTGGCCAGCTGCTGGGTGATGGTGCTCCCCCCCTCCGCCAGGCGGAGCGTGCGGAGGTTCGTGAGGAAGGCCCGGGCGATCCCCCGGGGGTCGATCCCATGGTGGGAATAGAAGCGGGAGTCCTCCGTCGCCAGCACGGCCTCGACGAGGTACCGGGGGATCTTGTCGAGGCGGACCAGGATCCGCCGCTGCTCGAAGAAGGCGGCGAAGGGCTCGTCCTCGTCGCTGTAGAGGGTCGTGACCAGGCTGGGGCTGTACTGTTCGAGGGCGTCGAGCGTGGGGAGGTCCTGGACGTAGGCGGCGAAGACGCCGCCCGTCGCGCCCATCCCCCCGGCCAGGATCGGCGGGAGGATCCACCAGAAGAAAACCCGGCGGTGGCGCCGGAAGAACTCCACTGCACCTCCTGGCTTGCCCGGACCGCAGCCGCGGCGTAGTATAGCAGAAGTTCCGACGGGGGGCCAGGCGCGCCCCACCTGCCGTCGGGTGCCGCGGGGGCGGGAGCGGCGAGGGCCCGAGGTCCCGACCTGGAACGCAACCATGACGCGCTCTCCGGAAGCACAGCTCGCCACCCTGTGTCGGAAGGCGGCGGAGGTGATCGCGCCCGAGGAGCTCCTCGGTAAGCTCCGCCGGGCGAGCCTCACGGGCCGGCCGCTCCGGGTCAAGCTGGGGATGGACCCGACGGCCCCGGACCTGCACCTGGGGCACACGGTGGTGGTGCAGAAGCTCCGGGAGTTCCAGGATCTGGGGCACGAGGCGATCTTCCTCATCGGGGATTTCACGGGCATGATCGGCGACCCGAGCGGGCGGTCCGAGACCCGCAAGGTCCTCACCGCCGAGGAGGTGGCCCGGAACGCCGAGACGTACAAGCGCCAGATCTTCAAGGTCCTGGACCCCGGGCGGACCCGCATCGAGTTTAACAGCCGGTGGATGCGGCCGATGTCCGCCCAGGGGCTGATCGAGCTGGCGGCGCGCCACACCGTGGCGCGGATGCTCGAGCGGGATGACTTCGCCGGGCGCCAGGCCTCGGGCCGGGCGATCGGGATCCACGAGTTCCTCTACCCCCTCATCCAGGGCTACGACTCCGTGGCCCTGGAGGCGGATGTGGAGTTGGGCGGGACCGACCAGAAGTTCAACCTGCTGGTCGGCCGGGACCTCCAGCGGGCCTTCGGCCAGGAGCCGCAGGTGATCATGACCATGCCGATCCTCGAAGGGCTGGACGGCACCCAGAAGATGTCCAAGAGCCTGGAGAACTACATCGGGATTGACGAGCCGCCGCGGGAGATGTTCGGCAAGGTCATGTCCATCCCGGACGCGCTCCTGCTCCGGTACTACGAGCTGGTGACACCGCTGCCGCCGGAGGACATCGAGGAGGTGCGGCGGGGTCTCCACGCCGGGGGTCTCCACCCGCGGGAGGCCAAGGTCCGGCTGGGCAAGGTCCTGGTGGGGCTGTACCACTCCCCCCGGGAGGCCGAGGAAGCCGCAGCCGAGTTTGACCGTCTCTTCCGCGACCGTGAGACCCCGTCAGATGTCCCCCCCTACAGGCCCCCCGGGGAGCTGGTCGAGGACGGCTCGGCCTGGCTGGTGGCGCTCCTGACCGCCGCCGGGACGTGCGCGAGCCGGTCGGAGGCGCGCCGCCTGATCCTGCAAGGGGGGGTGGAGGTGGACGGGATCCTGGTCAGGGAGGAGGCGTACCGGCTTCCCCTCGACCGGGAGCACGTGGTCAGGGTCGGAAAGCGCCGGTTCCTGCGGGTGGTGCCTCCCGAACCCCGGAAGGCGTGAAAAAAGGACTTGACACTCCAGGAGGCGGTCGGTACTATCCACTTTCCGCTGCCCAAGCCCTGACCTTGACATCCTCATAACAGCCGAGTATATTTGTTATAGTGTTTTCCCGGCTGACGCTCGCGAGAGGTCAGCCATGTTCTTTGACAAACGAATATCGCGTTACTGGCCTACGGGCGGCTATGCCGTCTGTGGACGGTAAGGTTCGCTTACAAGGGTTAAACCCTTCGATAACGGAGAGTTTGATCCTGGCTCAGAACGAACGCTGGCGGCGTGCCTAACACATGCAAGTCGAGCGAGAAAGGGGGAGCAATCCCCTGAGTAGAGCGGCGA
>JACPAU010000106.1 GCA_016180705.1 Candidatus Methylomirabilota bacterium | reverse complement strand
CGAAGACCTTGTAGTGGATGTGGGGGGGCCGCCCGAAGTACCGCCTCGGGAAGTCGGTTTCGAACCGGTACTCCCCCCCGCCGTCGCTCTTCATCGAGGCCCGGTGGGCGTCGTCGTACTGCCCGTCCGGGTTCGCCTGCCAGCGCTCGATGCGGGCCCCCGGGATCGGCGTGCAGCCCCTGGTGGAGCGGACGGTCCCCCGGACCATCAGGCCGCGGCCGGTCTGCTGCCGTTCCGGCGCCCCCGGCACGTAGAACGGTCCCTCCGAGTCCGTCGGCGTCGGGGGGCAGGCGCGCTCCGCGAACGCGTCCATCCCGTTGGCGAGCAGTCCCGCCGATCCCGCCGCCGTCGTGACGAACAGGGCGACCACCGTCGCCGCCGCTCTCCGCCGCATCCGTCTGCGCCTCCCGTGCGAGCGAGTCAAGTGTACCGGGGAACGCCGACGGCGGCAACAGGGGTGGCCGCGCACCGGATATGAATCTCCCGGCGGCGCGTTGACCGCGGCGGAGGTGTTCCGGTATCTATGAGGGGGTCCTCGAGGGGACTCGCTGCGGCGAGTAGCCGCCCGCCCCGAGGACGGGGGAGGACCGTCGTGACCCTCATGACGGCGCACCGGATCCTCATCGCGACCGCCATCGTTTTCTTCGTGGTGTACGCGGTGTGGGAGGCGTTCCACACACGGGCGGGCGGCGGGTGGGCCCTCGTCCGCAGCGCCATCGCCCTTCTCGTCGCCGTGGGCTTTGGGATCTACTTCCGCTCGCTAGGCAAATCGTGAGGGGGGGGGCGCGCCGGGACGCGCGCCGATCGCTGCGATTAGCGCCACCAGGTCCGCGGGGGAACGCTCGCGGGGGTGGGTTCCGCAGCCGGGCCGGTCACCATCCAGGCAGGAGACGCAACGTAGGCTTGTCCGCGCTCGTAGCCTCGCCGGAAATCGTCCGCGCGGGTTTCGGCCCCGTGGTGCCGCGCCTCCACCTCCTGGGCGACGGCCTCGTACGGCCGGCCCCGGTACGCCCGGTGCAGCGCCACCTCGTAGCCCCGGCGGTAGGCGGGCTCGGCCTCACGGAAGCTCCTGCCGGTGGTCGCCCCGTAGTGGACCCGCTCGGCCTCACGCAGCCCCTGCCACCAATCCGTGCGGAAGGCGTCCACCGGCTCGGCACCCGCCGCCCTGAGCTCCCGGCGGATCATCGCGGCCTGGGTTGGCGCATCCGCGGTGGCGATCAGGATGCTGCGCCCCCGGCGGAGGGCTTCCTCGTAGAGGAAGAGGTCGTCACGGGGGACGCCCCGCGTGGCGGTGCGCTCGATTCTCGCCCCCAGCACCATCCCGAGGATCGCGGCGCCCAGGACCACGATGACCGTCGCCCCGGTCCGCCCGATCGCGGCGTACGGTCCGCCAGCGACGAAGAACGGGGAGAGGAGCAGGGCGAGGACGCCGCCCACGAGGCCGCCCACGGGGAGAGGAGCAGGGCGAGGACGCCGCCCACGAGGCCGCCCAGGACGGTCCCGACCCCCGGCCCCTCCGTCTCCTCGATGGGAATGCTGGCCTCCAAGTCCGTTCGGGAGGTGCCGGCCGCCACCAAGTGCAGGCGCTCCGGCGCGATCCCGGTCTCCCGGAGTCGGTCGGCGGTGCGGGTCGCATCGGCGGGGAAGTGGAACATGCCCGAGACGACTTCCATGGCAGACCTCCCTCTCCCGGGCAGTGCCTTGGTGCCAGAAATATAGGTCCCGCACGGGGGTGCCGCAAGGCGGCGGCCGGTGACGGGGTGGGCGATGGCGTCGCCGACTTCGGCTTGACGCCGGGGCGCTCCCGGCTTAGGCTCCAGGGAATGCCCGGTGGACAAAGGAGATGCGGGTGATGGCGGCGAGCCACCGGGCGCCCCGTGGAGGCCCACGGGGAGGTTCCGGGAGGCGCGCCGCCCCCGTATCCCTCGCGGCCTGGCGGCGGGCGGCGACGGCACGCATGACCCGGTCGCGGGAGGCCACGCTTCGCCTGATCGGCCGGGTGCCCGAGCGCGAACTCACGCGGCCGCGAACTCAGGGGCGGTGGTCGGTCAAGGACGTCCTGGCCCACTTCGCGGCCTGGGAGGAGGAGGCGATCCGGCGGTTCGCCCTGATCGCCCGGGGGCGGGGCGACCGGATCTTCTTCTACGTCACCGATCCCAAGGCGGTGGACCGGTTCAACGCGCGCGCGGTGGCCGCCGCCAGGCGCCTGAGTCTCCGCGGGGTGCTCCGGCGCCTCGCCCGCGTGCGGCAGCGCCTCATCGCGCGCTTCCGGGCCCTCCCGGCCGCGGCTCTCCGGGATCCGGCGCACAGATACCCGGTGACGGCCTGGCTCCCGGAGTACGCCTGGACGCACGAGGCGAAGCACCGGCGGCGGCTCTGGAGATGGTGGAGGGAGCGGCAGGCAGGGGGCGCGGGGGGCGGCAGGTCCAGGCGGGCGCGTGTCGGAGGCGGGGCGGGACGCCGGAGGGCGGGGGAGTCATGACGCTGAGCGAGCGGATCATCCAGCAGGCGGCGGACGCCATCGTGGTGGCGGATCCCGACGGGATCATCACCCTCTGGAACCCGGGGGCGGAGCGGCTCTTTGGATTCAGCGCCGCCGATGCCGTGGGGCAGACGCTCGACCTCATCATTCCGGAACGGCACCGGGGGCGGCACTGGACGGGCTACAAGGAGACGATGCAGACCGGCACGACGCAGTACGGCACCCGCGAACTCCGCGTCCCGGCCCTCCGGAAGGACGGCAAACCGCTCTCGATCGCCTTCACCGTGGGTCTGCTCAAGGCGGCGGACGGGCGCGTCGAGGCCATCTTCGCCATCCTGCGCGACGACACCGAGCGGTGGAATGCCGAGAAGGCGCTCCGCCAGAAGGCGGCCGAACTCGAGAAGGCAGGCGGGGCGCCCCCCGGCACCCGGCGGTGAGGGGGGAGGGGACGAAGCGAGCGGCCGCCCTCTTGCAGGCCCTCGGGAAGGGACTGCCGGGGACCGGCGTGACCGGTGCGGCCCGCGCGGCGCGCTGAGCCGCGCCGCCGGGGACGAGGAGACCCGCATCCATGCGCATCGAACGGGGAGGGAATAGCAGCCTGGCGGCGACGCTCGGCACCGTGCGGTCCACGGGGCAGACCCTGACCGCCGCGCTCCGCCTGGGGGACCAGGAGTGGCGCCTGGTGCTGGAAGCCGAGGAGATCCGTTCGCTTCACGCGGCCATCCACGAGTGGTTCAAGACCCAGGAGTCCGGCCTGCCGGGACCGGGGAGGGGCGAGCGATGAGCCTGGAGCCGAAGCACCGGAGCCGCTTCATCACCGACGGGCCCGACCGCGCGCCGGCGCGCACGTACTTCAAGGCGGTCGGCTTCAAGGACGAGGACCTGGCCAAGCCGCTCATCGGCGTGGCCCACTGCTGGATCGGGATCACGCCCTGCAACGCCAACCACCGGCGCCTGGCCGAGCGGGTGAAGGAGGGCGTCCGGGCCGCCGGCGGGACCCCCATCGAGTACAACACCATCACCGTCACTGACGGGATCGCGATGGGCACGGAGGGCATGAAGGCCTCGCTCGTGAGCCGCGAGGTGATCGCCGACTCCGTCGAGGTGGTCGCCCTCGGCCACCTCCTCGACGCCGTGGTGGCGATCTCCGGGTGCGACAAGACCATCCCCGGGACGGTCATGGGGCTGATCCGGCTCGACGTCCCGGGCCTGATGCTCTACAGCGGCTCCATCCTGTACGGCGAGTACCGGGGGCGCCGCCTGACCGTCCAGGACGTCTTCGAGGCGGTGGGCGCCTTCAACGCCAAGAAGATCTCGGCGGAGGAGTTCCGGGCCATCGAGAATCACGCCTGCCCCGGGGAGGGGGCCTGCGGCGGTCAGTTCACCGCCAACACGATGGCGACGGCGTTCGAGATGCTGGGCATCTCCCCCATGGGGCTGAACGGGATCCCGGCGCCCGACCCGAAGAAGGACGAGGCCGCCTTCGACTGCGGGCGGCTCGTGATGGAGCTGCTCCGGAAAGGGATCACGGCGCGCCAGATCATCACCCGCAAGGCCCTGCTCAACGCCATCGCCGGGGTGCTCGCCACGGGCGGCTCGACCAACGCGGTCCTGCACCTGCTGGCCCTCGCCCGCGAGGCGAACGTCCGGCTCGCCCTCGAGGACTTCGACCGCGTCTCCAGGAAAACCACCCTGCTCGCGGACCTGAAGCCGTGGGGGCGCTTCACCGCCCCCGAAATGTATCAGGCGGGCGGGATGCCCGT
>JACPAU010000105.1 GCA_016180705.1 Candidatus Methylomirabilota bacterium | reverse complement strand
CCGGTGGAGGCCTTCAGATCGCCGTAGAGCCGCGCGGTGTCGATGGCCACGCCGACCTGGCCCCCCAGCACGCTCAGGAGCAGGAGCTCCTGGGGGGTGAAGGGGCGGGGCTCGCGCCGGTAGACGCAGAGGAGCCCCACCGGGCCGGTCTCCCCCATCAGCGCGAAGATGGCGAAGGCCCGGAGCCCCTCCTCCCGCGCGTACAGCTCCACGCCGCGCGGGTCGGCGGTGATGTCGGCGATGCTGATGTACTCCCCCCGCGACGCCGCCTCGCGGGCGAGCGGGCTGTCCTGCCAGCGGATCCGGGCCCGGTCGCGCACGAAGCGCTCCCCGCGCCCCCGGTGGGCCCGCAGGACCAGCTCGTCGGTTGCCGGGTCCAGGACCCGGAAGTGGCAGGCATCCACCGCCAGGACGCTCATCACCGTCTCCAGGGCGGTGTTCAGGATCCGGTCCAGGTCGAGCGTCCGGCTCACGGCCGCGGTCACGGTGTTCAGCGCCTCCAGCTCCCGGTTCCGCTGGCGGATCTCCCGGTCGCGGGTCAGGATCAAATCCGCCATCCGGGTGAGCGCGGCGGCGAGCTGCGCCACCTCGTCGCTCCCGGGCACGCGGAACCCCTGCCCCAGGTCCTCGGGGCGGGTCACGGCGCGCACCCGGGCCGTGAGCCGGCGGATGGGCCGGGTGAGCCACGTCCCGAGGCCGCCGGCCAGGAGAGCCGCCACGAGCAGGGCGAGACCAGTGGCCAGGAGGATCCGGCGCTGGAGGCGTGTGACCGGCAGGTAGGCCTCCTCGGCGGTCTGCTGCACGGCGAGCGTCCAGCCCAGCCCCACCACCGCGGCGTACGCCCCGATGAGGGGCTCCTTCCCCGGGATCTCCAGTTCGCGGACACCGCGCAGGGCCAGCCGGCCCGCCTCGCGGGCCGCCTCCCGGTGCAGGGGCCGCCCCACCGGTACGTTCGGGTCGGCAGCCGCCAGCACCTCCCCCTCCCGGTCCACCAGGTAGAGGCTACCCGTTTTCCCGATGCTGACGCCCTGCAGCGCGCCCGTGATCTCGGTCAACTCCAGGGTCCCGAGCAGCGCTCCCAGCACCTCCCCCCGCGCCCCCCGGATGGGCCGGGCGATCTGCAGCGCGGGAGGCGATACCCCTTTCCGCCGGGTGAGGAGCGGGCCGATGGCATCGGAGTCGAGGGCGAGGAGGAGCATCGGGTCGCCGGCCACGGAGGCCGGGGCCCCGGTGAAGGAGGCGGCCAGGACCCGGCCGCTCCGGTCCACGAGGAGGAGGCGCTCCAGCGTGAGGTGGGTCTCGTCCAGCGCCCGCAGGGCGGAGGCGAACCGGCTGCTGTCCCCGCGGGTGAACTCGTCTGCGAGCTCGCGGGCGCCCAGCTCGAGGATCTTGTCGGCGGCGCCCACGATCCGCGCGATCTCGTCCGCCATGCGCAGCGCGATCTGCGCCGCGCCACGGTGCAGCGCGGCGCGCAGGCTTTCCCGGCTCTGGCTGAGGGTGAGGGTCCCGAGGTAGAGCCCTTGCGCGAGCAGGAGGCTAGCGAGGAGGAGGATAAGCTTCGCCCGGAAGGCCACGGGTCCTCCTACCTGGCCCGGGCGGCGAAGAATTGCGCGGCGCCGGGGTGGAGCGGGATCGCGAGGCCGCGCGTGGCCCCCTCCAGGGAAATGTCGGCGCCCCTCGGGTGGGCCCGGTTCAGGTAGGGGAGGTTGGCGAACAGGATCCGGAGGAGCTGGGTGACGGTCTCCTCCGGGATGGACGCCTGGCAGACGAGGAGCGCGGTGATGGCGACCGTGCCGACCGGGCCGGGCGCCGCGTAGCTTCCGGAGGGGAGCGTCACGGCGGAGAAGAACGGGTAGCGGCGCATGAGCTGCTCGCGCAGCGGCCCGTCGATGGGGAGGATGCGGATCGGGACTCGATCCGCCAGCGTTTGGATGACGCGAGTCGGGACGCCGGCCGTGAGGAAGGCCGCATCGAGGTTCCCCTGCTCGAGCTGCGTGATCGCCTCCTCGAAGGGGGCCTCCACGGCCCGTACCTCGTGCAGGACGCCCGCCGTCTGAAGGATCTGGCGGGCGTTGAAGGCGGTCCCGCTCCCCTGGGCGCCGAGGGCCACCCGGCGGCCTTTCAGGTCCCCGATCCCCTTGACCGGCCCGTCCCGCCGCACGACCGCCTGGATGAACTCGGGGTAGAGAGCGGCGAGCGCCCGCACCTGGCCGAACGGCCGTCCGCTGAAGGCCTCCTGCCCGTGGAAGGCGTAGTACGCCACGTCCTGCTGGGTGATCCCCAGCTCCACGTCCCCCCGCTCCAGCCAGAGGAGATTCTCGATGGAGCCGCGGGAGGGGATGGCGCGCGCGGTGGTGCCCTCGAGGCCCGCGTTCAGGATGGCCGCGATGGCGTTGCCGATGGGGTAATAGGTGCCGCCCGTGGAGCCCGTGGCGATGGTGAGCGTCCGGAACGGCTCGGCCCCCGCCGCGACGAGCGGCAGTACCACCAGAGGGAGCACCAGCAGATAAGACCGCACGCGCGCCATGTCGGTGCCTCGGCCCCGGGATCGGGCAGCGGGCAGGTCCGTTCCCACGCTGAGAGGCTAACCCCTTGCGAATTCAGCAATTTCTATGCCAGGGTTCCCACGCTGAGAGGCTAACCCCTTGCGAATTAGCAATTTCTATGCCAGGCGGGAGGGCCGGGCAGGTGGGGCGGGGACGGGGGGGAGGCGGTCCCGGACGGAGGCCGGGAGCGGGCGGGCCCGCCCGCTCTCCGGCTCGATGTAAACCAGGACCGCCCGCCCCTCCGCGAGGAGGGTGCCGTCGGAGACGCGCGTGGCCCGGTACGCGAAGTGGAGGCTCGAGCGGCCCGCCGCGGTCAGGCGGGCCGTCGCCTGGAGCTCGTCGTAGAAGCCGGCGGGGGCGTGGTAGCGGGTTTCGACCTCCGCCAGGACGGTCTCGTCCTCCAGACGGCGGATCTCGTCGGCGCCGAACCCGCAGGCGGCCCAGAAGGCGAAGCGGGCCCGGTCGAAGTAGCGGGTGTAGTTCCCGTAGTACACCCTCCCCTGGGCGTCAATGTCGGCGTACTCCACCCGGAAGGTGGCCGCTGCCTCCGCTTCCGCCACGGCGCCTCCCGCCCGGCATGCCGGGCCGGGCGATTGTACTCGGGCGATGGGGGAAACGGAAGCCCGGCTTACAGACCGAGCGCTACGAGGACGGCCAGGGCGGCCGCGGCCGCGACCCCGCGCCGGCCGCGGAGGCGCACGGTGGTCGGCACGGTGAGGGCGCCCCCCGTGCTACGGATCTGCATGCGGGCGGTCGGTGGAGCCCCGCGCGGCAACGCCCCGGTGTCGAGGCGCAGGGTGACGACGGCGGTCTCCTCGTCGAAGCGGGCCGGCTCCGCCCGCAGCCACGGAACGTCGAAGGTGATCCGCCCCCGGTAGGTGGCGCAGCCGAGGCTGGCGAGCGGAACCCGGTACTCGGCGGCCCGTGCGGCGCGCGTCGCTGTCAGGGTGAGGGAGCGCTCCCCCGCCGGGCCGACCAGGGGCCGGGTCACGCCCGGCCCGGCCCCGGCCGCCAGTGCCTGCTGCAGCGCGCGGCGCATCGCGACCGCGCTCCCGTAGCGGCGGGCCGGGTCGGGCTCGAGCGCCCGCATGACGGCGGTGGAGGTCTCGCGGCTTACCCGCGGGTTACACGCGCGGACCTCCGGGAAGTGGAACGGGCTCCGGCTGGGGTCGCGCCCCGTCAGACAGCAGTGGAGCGTGGCGCCCAGGGCGTACAGGTCCGAGCGGGCATCGGTCTGCCTGCGGCCGTACTGCTCGGGGGCCGCGAAACCCGGCGTCCCGAAGAGGAAGGTATCGGCCATCCGACCCGGGCGGAATTCCCGGGCGATGCCGAAGTCCACGAGGACAGCGCGGCCGCTCGGCGTGACGATGACGTTGGCCGGCTTCAGGTCGCGGAAGACGACCGGCGGGTCCTGCAGGCTCAGGTAGTGGAGGGTCCGGCAGAGCTGGATCCCCCAGGAGAGGGCGCGCCGTTCCGAGACCGGCCCCTGCGTCCGGAGGAGCGCCTCCAGCGTCCGCCCGGGGACGTAGGTCATCACCAGATACATGCCGCGCGAGGTGACGAAGGCGTCCAGGACGCGGGGAAGCCCCGGGTGCCTGAGGCGGGCCAGGATCCGGGCCTCGCGACGGAGCTGGAGGAGGGCGGTCGCGCGCTCCTCGCGCGTGGGGAACTCCTCCCGCACCTCCTTGATCGCCAGCGGCCGGCCGGGGGCCCCCGTGGCCTCCCCCAGCCAGACCCGACTCATGCCCCCCTCGCCCAGGAGCCGCACCAGACGGTAGCGCCGGCGACGGTGCCGCACCACGGCCTGCCCCTAGGCGGGCCGCCCCTCCTCGAAGACGAAGGTGCTCCCGTCCACGTCCAGCACGTCCCCGTCCCGGAGGCGGACGCTGCCGGTGATGGGGCCGTGGTTGAGGCGGACGGTTCCGGTCCCGACTTCCCGGGCGACGACACCGGTCCCGGAGGGGCGCAGGGTGAGCGTCGGTGACCCTTGCCGGCCGAGGGTCACGCCCTCCGGTCCGAGCGCGAGCGTGCGGGTCCCACGCCGGGTGAGCAGGCTCACGGTCGGCCCGGGGGGCGGGGACAGCCGGCGGCCCACCCCCAAGGTCACCAGGCCGGCCAGGGCGGCCGCGGAGAGAAACGACCCCCACCAGTGCAGGCGCGCTGCGCCCTCGAAGAGGCCGGCGTCCGGACGGAGGTAAGCCCGCTCCGCCGAGGCGGCGCCCCCATCATGGGCCAGGCGCAACGACAGGCGCCGGAGGACCTCCCCGCCACCGCTGCTGCGGAAGGTGAGGCGGTACTCGTGCCGGAGGGCGTAGGCGATCCCCCGGTAGATCCCGGCGAGGGCGGCCGGCCCCGGTGCCACGTGGAAGGTCCCGCCGGTCTCGGCCGCCAGGCGCCGGAGATCGGCCCGCCGGGCATCGGCCCCGAGGGCGATCGTGCTGAACGAAACCTGGGCGGCAACGGCGGCGGCCCCTGCCTCCTCGGGGGTCCGCCGCCCCCGGGTCTGGATCCCGTCGCTCAGGACGACGACCGCCCGCCGGCCGGGCCGACCCTCCAGCCGCTCGACGGCCACCGCCAGCGCTTCCCCGAGCGCCGTGTTGCCTCCCGCCGTGACCATGTCCACGGCCTTCCGGAGGGCGGCCGGCTCGCCGGTAAAGTCGCTCAACTCGTGCACCGCCTCGTCAAACGCGAGGAGGGCCACGCGGTCCTCCGGCTGCATCAGCCCCACGTACTCGCGCAGCGCCCCCTGGGCCTGGGCCAGCTTCTCCCCCCGCGCGCCTAGCTCCCTCCGATTCAAGCTATCTCATACCCTCTCCCTCGATGGGTCGTGCATTCTCTGTCACTCTGAGTTCGCGAAGCAGAACGAAGAATC
>JACPAU010000104.1 GCA_016180705.1 Candidatus Methylomirabilota bacterium | reverse complement strand
TCCGGCTCGTCCCGGCTGCCCTGCTGCTGCTCGCCCTCGCGGCCCCCGCCGCCGCCGCCCCGCTCTTTGCCGAGGGGACGGCGGGAGTGCAGGCTCCCGCGGACCTGCGCGCCCTCAACCAGTCCCTCACGGGGCTGGTCCGCCGGGTCCGGCCGGCCGTCGTGCGGATCGGCGCGCCCGACGGCCCCGCCGCCGAGCGCCCGACGCCGGAACAGCCGGGCCCCGAGGAGCGGCCGAGGGTCGGGACCGGCTTCTTCGTGAGTCCCGACGGCTTCCTCGTCACCAACCACCACGTGGTGGCCGAAGGCTCCGAGGTGGAACTCCGCCTCTTCGACGGACGGCGCCTCCCGGCGAAGGTTGTGGGCAAGGATGCCCGGAGCGACCTGGCCTTGCTCAAGGCGGAGGGGGGGCCGTTCCCGATCCTCCCGCTGGGCGACTCGGACGCCGTCGAGATCGGCGAGCTGGTGTTAGCGGTGGGCAACCCCTTCGGCCTCGAGGCCACGGTGACGATCGGTCTGGTGAGCCGCAAGGGGCGCGGGATGGGGGGCGCCGGACCGTTCGACGATTTCATCCAGACCGACGCCGCCATCAACCCCGGCAACTCCGGCGGCCCCCTCGTGAACATCCGCGGAGAGGCGGTCGGGGTGAACGTGGCCGTCATCCCCAACCGGAGCATCGGCTTCGCGATCCCGACGAACCTGGTGAAGACCGTCCTGCCGGCGCTCCTCGAGAAGGGGCGGGTCGCCTGGGGCTTCCTCGGGGTCGGGGTCCAGAACTTGAGTCCCGCCGTGGCCAGAGCCCTCGGGCGGAAGGAGACCGACGGGGTCCTGGTGAACAGCGTCATGCCCGGGCTGCCGGCCGAGGCGGCCGGGATCCGCCGGGGGGACCTCATCCTGAAGTTCAACGGGACTCTGGTGAAAGACGTGGCCGTGCTCCAGCGGACCGTCAGCCTCACCGCGGTCGGGGCGGCGGCCGAGGTGGAGCTCGTCCGGGACGGCGCCCCGCGCACCCTGACGGTGACGGTCGGGGAGTTCCGGCAGCCGGTGGTCGAGGCGGCGGTGCCGGAGAGGCGCATGGAGGTGGCCCTCGGCCTGACGGTGGAGGAGCTCGACGCCGAGAAGGCGAAGAAGTTCAAGGTGAGGGAGCAGGAGGGGCTGGTGGTGGCCGGGGTCCAGGAGGGGGGGCCGGCCGCCGCGGCGGGGCTGCGGGTCGGGGACCTGGTCGCGGAGGTCAACCGGGCGGAGGTCCGCGCGCTCCCGGAGTACCGCCGGGCCCTGAGGTCCGGGAAGGGGGCGGTGAACCTCCTCCTCATCAAGCGGGGGGACGCCTACGTGTACGTGGCACTTGAGGCCAGGGGCTGAGCCTCCCCCGAAAGCACGACGGCCCCGCGTCCCGAAGGGGCGCGGGGCCGTCCTCTTTGTGCGCGCGGCTAGCGGATGAGCTTGCGGTAGCGGTCGTTGATCCGGCCCCAGTGCAGGTGGCCAATGAAGTTGTCAATGTACTTGGCGCGGCCCGGCCCGTCCTTGTGGTAGTAGGCGTGCTCGAAGACGTCGCAGGCCACGAGCGGGATGCCGCCCCAGATGGCGCCGTACTGGTGCTCGTCCACGAGGACGTTGAGGAACCGCCCGGACATGAGACTGTCGTGGACCAGGAGGGCCCAGCCGGAGAGCTTCGCGGAGACCGCCGCCGCCTTGAAGTCCGCCTTCCAGGCGTCGAAGGCGCCGAACTCCTTCTCGATGGCCCGGAGGACGTCGGGCCCCTTCTTCGGGTCCCCGTCGCCCCCCATGACCTCCCAGTACACGTCGTGCAGCAGGGTCCCGGCGTGGTTCCAGGTGAAGCGCCGCTTCAGCTCGCCGATGATGCTGTAGTTGCCGTTGGCGGCCGCCCGGTCGGCCCCCTCCAGGCCCTTCTCGATGTTGTTCAGGGCGGTCACGTAGCCCTTGTGGTGGGTGTTGTAGTGCCAGTCGGTCGTCTCGGGGCTGATCACGCTGGTGAGGAGCTTCTTGGCCTCCTCGTCCGAGTAGGGCCGGGGCTTCAACTTCCATTCGTAGGCCATCGTCCGCGTCTCCTCTCCTCCACTACGGGTCCAGACGGGGGCAGGGTCGCCGCGGGTCACTGCCGGGGGGTCGCCTCGACGGTCGTCGGGCCCCATCAGTCTAGCCCAACCGGCCGTTCCGTCAAGGGAAAAAGCCGCGCGGGTGTGGTCCGCCGCTCGTCCGTTCCGCTATAATCGCGCGGGCAGCGCCGGCGGAACGTGGCACCTGCGGCGGGAAGGGGCATCGTGCTCTACCGGGTCCGGGGGAGGCTGCTCCCCGGCGTGGCGGGCGAACTGTACCGGATCCTGACCGACGGGACCGTGGCGCGGCAGCGGCCGGACGGTCTGGAGATCCTCGCCAGCATGCGGCGGGCCGTCTGCGTCGGGGACGAGGTGCACTGGACCGAGACCTGTTACTGCCCCACGCCGCTCCAGCACGAGCGGGCGACCGTGTACGACCGGTTCTTCACCGGGATGGTGGCGGAGCCGGCGCCGGAAGGGGCGGAGCCGCCCCCGAGGGGCGAGAGCCTCTGGGAGCGGCTGCGGGAGGCGGGAGAGGGACCCCGCGGCGGGTGAGGAGAGAGCGGGTGCGCATCGCGGTCGTGGGGGCGGGGGCCCTGGGAAGCCTCTACGCGGCGCGGCTGGCCGCAGGCGGTCACCCCGTCAGTCTTCTCGCACGACCGGCCGCGGCCGCGGCCGTCGCGTCCGGCGGCATCAGGGTCGAGGGTCGGATCAGGGTCGAGGGTCGGGAGGGGGCGGCCGAGCCGGTCCGCTCCATCCGGGTCACGACGAGCGCGACGGACCTGGCGGGGGCCGACCTCCTCCTGCTCGCGGTCAAGACGTACCACACCGCCGACACGCTCCCGGCCCTCGCTCCCCTGCGCGGCGCGGTCGGCGCCGTCTGCTCCGTGCAGAACGGCGTCACCAAGGACGTCGCCCTGGCGGGCGTCTTCGGGGAGGGGGCGGTCCTGGGGGCGATGAGCCTGGAAGGGGCGACCCTCCTCGCGCCGGGGCGCGTCCTCTGGACCAGTCCCACGTCTACCGCCTTCGGGGAACGGGACGGCCGCCTGACGGATCGCCTGGAGAGCGTGGTGGTCGCGTTCCGCGGGGCGGGCCTGAAGGCCGAGGCCCTGCCGAACGTCGTGGCCGCCATGTGGGCCAAGTTCGGCATCATGGTCCCGGGCGCGACGCTCAGCGTCCTGAGCCGCCTCCCCCTGTACCGCCTCTACCAGGAGCCGCGCCTCGGTGCCCTCTTCGTCGCGCTGTGCCGGGAGGTGCAATCGCTCGCGGAGGCGCACGGCGTCCCCTGGGAGGACTTCCCCGGGATGCGCGTGGCCACTCTCTGCCGCCTCCCGACCGAGGAGGGGGTGAAGCTCCTGGCGGAACGGGGGCGGGCCTGGGAGGCGGCGGGGGCGACAGCGCTCAAGGCCTCCACCTTGGTGGACCTGGAGCGGGGGAGGCGGACGGAGCTGGCCGACCTGGTCGGCTATCTGGCGGCCGAGGGCGCGCGGCGGGGCCTGTACCTCCCCTACGCCAGCGTCCTGGGAGAGGCGGTGCAGGCAGTGGCCGAGGCGGCGGCCCGCTGAGGGGTGGGGTGGGCGGCGAGCGGACGCTCCGGGCGTTCTACTTCTGCTACTTCGCCGCGATCGGCGTGACCGAGCCGTTCCTCCCGGTCTTCTTCCGGGACCGGGGGCTCTCCCTCGCGGCCATCGGGGGACTGCTCGCCCTCCTCCCGGCGATCCAGGCCACGGTTCCCTTTGCCTTCACCGTCTGGGCCGAGGCGCGGGGGATCGCGCGGGGGCTCTTCCGGACGGCCGCCGCCGGGACCGTCGTGGCGTTCCTCGCCTTCGCTCTGCCGGCGCCGGCCTGGACGCTCGCGGCCGTGATGGCCGCCTACGCCGCCATCAAGAGCCCGCTCATCCCCTTCGCCAACGCCATGGCCTTCTCGCTCCTGGGGGCGGGGCGGGAACGTTTCGGGCGCCTCCGGGTCTTCGGCTCCCTCGGGTACATCGTCGCCGCCGTCACGGTCGGCTTCGCCCTCGAGGCGGCGGGGGCCGGCGTCGTCCTGCTCGGGGGCGGGCTCGCGCTCCTCGCGGCCGCGGGCGTCGCCGCCGCAGGACGCCTCCCGGAGCCGACGCTCAAGGGCGTGCACCTCCGGGAGGCCTGGGGCGACCTGTTGCGCAACCGGGCCCTCTGCTGGTTTCTGGCCGCCACGTTTCTGGTCCGCCTGAGCGGCGGCACGCACCTCACCTTCTTCACGCTGTACCTGCGCGAGGCCGGGATCGGCGAGGCCGTCGCGGGGGTGGCGTGGGCGGTCGGCGTGGCGGCGGAGGTGGCCGTGATGCTGGCATGGCCGCTCCTCCTGCGGCGGTTTCCCCTCCGGGGGCTGCTGGCCGTCGGCTTCGGGGCCACCGCGGTCCGCTGGGCGGCGGTGACGCTCACGGCAAACCCGGCAGGCCTGGTCCTCATCCAGACCCTGCACGGCCTCACCTTCGGCGTCACGTATCTGGCCTCCGTCCACCTCATGGATACCGAGACCCCGCCGGCCCTGCGGGCGAGCGGGCAGGCGCTCTACGCGGCGGTCGCCTTCGGCCTCGCGGGGCTGTTGGGCAACGGCCTCGCCGGGCTCCTCGCGGAGCGGGTCGCCCTGACCACCCTATTCCGCCTGAGCAGCCTCGTGGCGCTGCTCGGGACCGCCCTGTACCTCGCGACGAGCCGGCCGGTTGCTGCCGTCCCGGCGCCGGCCTCGTCCCTTTCGCGGAGGTGAGCATGACGCGCGCGGAGGCGTGGGCGCTGCTCCGGGAGCACACGCAGGGCGAAGGCCTCATCCG
>JACPAU010000045.1 GCA_016180705.1 Candidatus Methylomirabilota bacterium | reverse complement strand
AGAGGCGGAGCGGCAGCGGCGCGCCGGGGGCAGCCGCGTCATCCTCCTCGTGGATGAGATCCACCGGTTCAACAAGGCCCAGCAGGACGCGTTCCTCCCTCACGTGGAACGCGGGGCCATCCTCCTCATCGGCGCCACCACGGAGAACCCCTCCTTCGAGGTGGTCGCGCCGCTCCTCTCCCGCGCCCGCGTGCTCACGCTGCATCCCCTCTCGGAAGACGACCTGCGGACGGTCATCGCCCGGGCCCTCGCGGACCGCGAGCGGGGGCTCGGAGCCATCCCGCTCACCATGGAGGAGGCGCCCCTGCGCCACCTGGTCACCCAGGCGGCGGGGGATGCCCGCGCCGCCCTGAATATGCTCGAGGTGGCGGCAGACCTGCTGGGTCCCGCGGGCGGGACCATCACCCTCGCGGTGGCCGAGGAGGCGGCGCAGCGGCGCGCCCTCCTCTACGACAAGGCGGGGGAGGAGCACTTCAACCTCATCTCCGCCCTCCACAAGAGCCTGCGCGGGAGCGACCCGGACGCCGGCCTCTACTGGCTGGCGCGGATGCTGGCGGCCGGGGAGGACCCCCTGTACGTCGCGAGGCGCCTCGTCCGCTTCGCCGCCGAAGACGTCGGCACGGCCGATCCCCAGGCGTTGGCCGTGGCCGTGGCGGCCAAAGACGCGTATCACTTCCTCGGGTCGCCCGAGGGGGAACTCGCGCTGGCCGAGTGCGTCTGCTACCTGGCGACCGCGCCCAAGAGCAACGCGGTCTACCGCGCCTACGGGGCGGCGCTGGAAGACGTCCAGCGGGCGCCGGCGGCGCCTGTCCCGATGCACCTGCGCAACCCGGTGACCCCGCTCATGACCGGCCTGGGCTACGGGAAGGACTACCGCTACCCGCACGACGCGCCGGACGCCCTCATCCCCCAGCAGTACCTCCCGGACCCGCTCGCGGGCCGCCGCTACTACGAGCCCACCGACCGGGGATTCGAGGCGGAGATCCGGCGGCGCCTCGCGGCCTGGCGCCAGGCCCTTGTCGGGAGGGGCGGCGGCGCCGACCCTTGACAGCCTTTGCGCCCGTTTGATATAGGCCTAACCGCTTTGGACGGGGGGAGGAGCGGGGAAAGGGGGACCGGGATGACGAAGGCGAATCTCGTGGAACGGATGGCGAAGGACGCGGGGGTCACGAAGCGGGCCGCGGAGGCGGCGCTCGAGTCGGCGCTCAAAGGCATTCGGGACTCATTGAAGAAAGGCAGGAGGGTGACGCTGGTAGGCTTCGGGACGTTCCAGGTTTCCCGGCGCGCGGCCCGCAACGGCCGCAACCCCCAGACGGGTCGGGCGATCCGGATCCCGGCGGCGAGGGTGCCGCGCTTCCGGCCCGGCAAGGCGCTGAAGCACGCCGTGCGCTAGGGCAGCTCCATCCACGCCGTCAACGCGGCCGGCAGCAGGCGCTGCCGGCCGTCGTGCTTCCGGGCCTTACGCCGGACCGCCCGCCCCGAGGTGCCGGCCCACGGCGGCCACGGCCACGTCCATGTCGGCCGCCTCCACATCCTTGTGGGTGACCATCCGGACCGCGTCGGGGGCGATCGCGAGGGCCCTGACCGCCTCCGCGGCGACCGCCCGGACGAGGGCCGCAGCGCTCCCCGGGGGGGCCAGCCGGAAGATCACGATGTTGGTCTGGACCCGGCCGGGGTCGAGGAGCAGCCCCGGGATCCGCGCCAGACCCGCCGCCAGCCGATGCGCATTCGCGTGGTCCACCTCCAGCCGGTCCACCATCTTCTCGAGGGCCACGATGCCGGCGGCCGCTACCACCCCCGCCTGGCGCATGGCGCCCCCGACCATCCTCCGGAACCGGCGCGCCCGCGCGATGAACTCGGCCGGGCCGCAGAGGAGGGAGCCGACCGGGGCGGCGAGTCCCTTCGTGAGGCAGAACATCACGGAGTCGGCGCAGGCGGCAATCGCGCTGGCCGGGACGCCCGAGGCGACCGCGGCGTTGAAGATACGGGCCCCGTCCAGGTGCACCGGGATGCCGCGGGCGCGGGCGCCCGCGGCGATGGCCTGGAGCGTAGCGAGCGGGTACACGCTCCCTCCCCCCCGGTTGTGGGTGTTCTCGAGGCAGATCAGGGTGGTCGGGGGGGTGTGGATGTTGGGGGTGCGCACCGCGGCCTCGATCTGCTCCGGGGCGAGGAGGCCGCGCTCCCCGGGGAGGGCGCGCAGCATCACGCCGGAGAGGACCGCCGGGGCGCCCGACTCGTAGTGCACGATGTGGGCGTTCGCCTCGAGGATGACCTCGTCCCCCCGCCGCGTGTGCGTGAGGAGCGCCACCTGGTTCCCCATGGTGCCCGAGGGGACGAGGAGGGCCGCCTCCTTCCCCACCTTTGCCGCGGCCATCTCCTCCAGCCGGTTCACCGTGGGGTCTTCGCCGAAGACGTCGTCCCCGAGGGGGGCTGTCCGCATCGCCTCCCGCATCTCTTCCGTGGGGAGGGTCACCGTGTCGCTCCGCAGATCAATGACCCGCCCGCTGCCCGTCCCCATCGCTTCTCACCCTCCCGGCCTCTCCGTGGAGCTGTTGCTAGAGCTTCCCCAGACGCGCCCGGCGCGCCCGCTCCGCCTTCGGGAGCCGGTGGCTCGGGCCCTTCCTTTTGGCCGGAGGCGCGGGCGACTCCTCCTCCAGCCCCTTGAGGGTGCCGAAGGCCACCGCCTCGAGCCGCGCCCCGAACTCCTCCGCCGTCACGGCAGCCGCTCCGGCCCGGCGGGCGGCGGCGGCCACGGCCGCGTCTGAGCTGACGACCACCGCGCCGCTGCCACCCCCCTCGAGGAGCCGCGCGAT
>JACPAU010000044.1 GCA_016180705.1 Candidatus Methylomirabilota bacterium | reverse complement strand
GGCTCGGGGTCGTCGCGGCGGAATCGCTCCCGTCAAGCCCCGTGGACGAAGCTTTCCCGTCCCTCCCCCCACCCGACGGCGGCGCCAGCGCGCGGGCAACCGCCGCGGCCCTCCCGGGCCCGGAGCGGGCGCCGGCGAAGGCCGGGCAGGGAGGCCCGCTGATCTTGCACAGTTCCCGGTTCGTCCTGGTGGATCGGGCGTCCCGCATCCGCGGCTACTACGAAAGCGGCGACCCGGAGAGCCTCCGGCGCCTCCGCGAGCACGTCCGGGCGTTGCTCCGGGAAGCATGACCGGCCTCTCCCTCACGGACCTGCCCGCCGTCAACGCCGTCCTGAACGGGACCAGCGCCCTGCTGCTCGCCACCGGATACCTCTGCATCCGCCGCCGGAAGGTGACGGCCCACAAGGCCTGCATGGCTTCGGCCTTCGCCCTCTCGACCCTGTTCCTCGTCTCCTACCTGACGTACCACTACCACGTGGGCTCCGTGGCCTTCGGCGGGCAGGGCTGGATCCGCACGGCGTACTTCGCAATCCTGATCTCCCACACCATCCTGGCCGCCACCATCGTCCCCCTGGCTCTCCTCACCCTCTCCCGGGCCCTGCGGGGGCGGTTTGCGAAGCACGTCCGGATCGCGCGCTGGACTCTCCCCCTGTGGCTGTATGTTTCGATCACCGGCGTCGTGGTGTACTGGATGCTCTACCACCTCTCCCCCCGGCTGTGACGTGCTCGACCTCGCCCGGATCGCCCGGATCCTCGCCCGGGGGACCCGCCTGCGCTGCCCGCGGTGCGGCGCCGGCCCCCTCTTCCGGGGGCCGTTCCGGATGCACGGGGAGTGCCTGGACTGCGCGCTGCCCTTCGAGCAAGAGCAGGGCTACTTCGTGGGCGCGATCTACGTCAACTACGCGGCGACCGCGCTGGTGCTCGTGGCGGTGTTCGTCGTCCTCCAGCTCTTCCCCGGCGTCCCGATCCTCCTGCAGCTCCTCCTGGGGGGCCTCCTCGCGGTCCTGGTCCCCCTCATCTTCTTCCGCCACTCCCGGAGTCTCTGGATGAGCCTGGACTACATCGTCAACCCGGTGGAGCCCCCGCCGCGCCGGGTCGGGCCGAGCACATGAGCCGGGGGGCGCCGGGGACCGGGACTGCCGCCGTCGAGGTCGAGGGGCTGCGCCACCTCTACGGGTCCCGCGAGGCGCTGGCGGGGGTGACCTTCCGGGTCTCCCGGGGGGAGATCTTCGGGTTCCTTGGGCCGAACGGCGGGGGCAAGACGACCCTCTTCAAGATCCTCGCCACCCTCATGCCGCCGACCGGGGGGACCGTCCGGCTCCTCGGCCGGGACCTCCAGGGCGATTTGCGCGCCGTCCGGCGGGGCCTCGGGGTCGTCTTCCAGCGCGCCAGCGTGGACCCGAAGCTGACCGTGGCCGAGAACCTCCGCCACCACGGGCACCTGTACGGTCTCCGGGGGCCGGCGCTGCGGGCGCAGGGGCACGCGCTCCTGACCCGGCTCGGGCTCGCCGACCGGGCGGCGGATCTGGTGGAGACGCTCTCCGGCGGGCTGCAGCGGCGCGTCGAGCTGGCCAAGGGGCTCCTGCCCCGACCGGATCTGCTGCTCCTGGACGAGCCGACCACGGGCCTTGACCCGGGCGCCCGCCGGGACTTCATGGCCCACCTGCACGAGCGGCGGGCCGGGGACGGGGTGACAATCCTGCTGACCACGCACTTCTTCGAGGAGGCGGAGCGGTGCGACCGGATCGGGATCCTGCACCGGGGCAGGCTCGTGGCCACGGGCGCGCCGGAGGACCTCAAGGGGCGGATCGGCGGGGACGTGGTGGAGGTCCGGGCGAAGGACCCCGAGGGGCTGCGGAAGCAGATCCGGGAGCGGTTCGGGGGGGAGCCGGTCCTCGTGGACGGGACGTTGCGGCTGGAGCGGCCGCGGGGGCACGAGTTCGCCCGGGAGCTGGTCGAGGCCTTCCCCGGGGAGGTCCAGGGGGTGACGTTCGGCAAGCCGACCTTGGAAGACGTCTTCGTGCACCTGACCGGCCACCGCTTCTGGGGGGAGGCGCCCACCGGGGGGGGAGGGACATGACGGGGGTGTTGCTGCCGGCCGGGACCCTTTTGTGGCGGGAGGTGGTCCGGTTCTGCCGGCAGCGGAGCCGCGTGGTAGGGGCGCTCGCCCAGCCGGTCCTCTTCTGGCTGTTACTCGGCGGCGGGCTCGGCGCCTCCTTCCGGCCGGCCGGTGCCCCGCCCGGGACCGGGTACCTGGAGTACTTCTACCCCGGCATGATCGCGCTGGTCGTCCTCTTCACCGCCGTCTTCGCGACCATCTCCACAGTGGAGGACCGCCAGCGCGGCTTCCTGCAGGGCGTCCTCGTGGCGCCCGTCCCGCGGGCGAGCGTCGTCCTGGGCCAGGCCCTCGGCGGCACGACGCTCGCCCTGGGGCAGGGTCTCCTCCTGCTGCTCGCCGCGCCGCTGCTCGGGATCCCCCTGACGGCCGCCTCCGTCCTGGCGGCGGCGGCCGTGATGGTCCTCATGGCCTTCGCCCTGACCAGCCTGGGGCTGGTGATCGCCTGGCGGATAGACTCCACGCAGGGCTTCCATGCGATCATGAATCTCATCTTATTCCCGCTCTGGCTCCTCTCGGGCGCCTTCTTCCCGGGCCCTGCGGCGGACGATCTACCTGGGCAACGCGGCGGGCGCGGGCGAGGTGCCGCCGCTCGCCACCTCCCTCCTGGTCACGGTACTGTTCGCTCTCCTGGCGTTCCTCGTCGCTACCCGGGTGGCCCGCCGGAGCAGCCTCTAGCCACGCCCCACTTCGAACCCCCCCGGTGTCCCGGAATTGTCCCGTTGCCCCCGGTGTCCCGCCGGCGGTAGGCTTGGGCGGCAGATGATAGGCCCCCCCGACGATGAACTGATGCGTGCCGTCCAGGGCGGTGACGAGGCCGCGTTCCGCCTCCTGTATCGCCGGTACGAGCGGCGCCTTCTCGCTTTCCTGATCCCCTACCTGGGGGACCCTGCTCTCGCCGAGGACCTCCTGCAGGAGACCTTCCTCAGGGTCTACCGCCGGCGGGCGGCCTACGAGCCGCGCGGCGCTTTCCGGACAAGTAGCTTGACAGTTTCCGTCCTGCGTCCTGTATCGCAAGCTTGGTTTCCTTGATTATTTCTGGATAAGCGGCCACAGCCTCCTTGCTTTCAGACATGAACGGGACCCATACGGAGCACATATGCACGACAAGTTTCATCGGTCCCGAGGGAAGGTTGTTTCCTGACTGCTGCAGGTTATACCGCCGCCAATCAACATCCTTTACCGCTTCAGTGAGTGCGCAAGCGCTCTGCTGGTAAAGCAGCGGAACCCGATTTGCACCCACCGATCTCCTATCCTGGACTAACACCCGGTAAGTTCCAAAGTTGACCCAACCTTCTTCCGGGTCGCGCGTTATAGACGTCACGAACTCTGCATTCGGATATTCTTTCTTCAGGCTCTTTTCCAGCTCTGCCGATCCTATTGGCGACAGGCAGTCAGTAGGCGGCCGCTGGACCTTCGCATTCTGCATCCCTTTGATTAACTTTTCTATTGCAGTCCTGTCAAGCTCCTGCGGCTTGCTGTCTTCTGGAAGCTTTGCGAGCTTGCATATTTCCTTTGATGATTGCTGGCCAACGGAGGAGAACTCGTTTGTCAGGAATGACTGCAGCGTCCTGGCGCTTGTGTTCTGGAGCAGCCTTTGCAGGATACCGAACTCCATGCCGTGCGGGCGCGGCTTCATCCTCTTCGGAGGCTTCGGCAAGTCATTAAGGACGCTGATTGGGATGAAGAAATCGGCGCTTTCTCGGAACTTGTTCCGCAGATGCAGAACGGCGGC
>JACPAU010000043.1 GCA_016180705.1 Candidatus Methylomirabilota bacterium | reverse complement strand
GGCCGTGCTCACGCCCGAGCGCCGGACGGCGGTGAGGGAGGCGGCGCGCTCTCCCGACTTCTGGTGCCTCGCCGGGGGCTTCTTCATCTGCGGCTACACGAGCAACGGGATGATCGGGACCCACGTGGTTCCGTACGCCGTGGATCGCGGGCTGGGGGAGATGACGGCGGCGGCGGCGCTCGGGGTCATGGGAGCCATGAACATCGTGGGGACGATCGCCTCCGGCTACCTCTGCGACCGCTTCGGCAAAAAGGTGCCGCTGGCCTGCTTCTACTTCTTCCGCGGGGTCTCCATCCTCTACCTGATCACCGTGGACGCCCCCATGGGCCTGAACCTCTGGGCCGTCCTCTTCGGCCTGAACTACATCTCGACCGTGCCCCCCACCTCCACCCTCACGGCCGAACTCTTCGGGCGGCTCTCCGTGGGCGTCGTCTTCGGTTGGATCTTCCTCAGTCACCAGGTGGGGGGGGCGGCGGGGGCGTGGGTCGGCGGGTGGCTCTTCGATGCCACCGGCTCCTACACGGCGGCGTTCGTCTCGGCGGCCATTCTCGCCTTCGTGGCCGCCGGCCTCAGCCTCCTCATCCGGGAGGGCCGGGCGGCGCCCCTCGCGCCCAAGGAGGCGGCGGCGTACTGAGGGGCCGGCCTACTGGACCGCGTAGGCCCGCTCGGCGGTGAAGGGCTGTCCGCCGGCGTCGGGGAAGCGGCCCTTGAGGGTGAGCGTGTAGGTCCCGGCAGGGGGGACGCCGCCCGGGGTGGCCTCGGGAGGGAGGGTGATGCCCTCCCGCTGGTTGGCCTGGAGGCGCGCCCCCAGGAAGACCTGGTAGATGATCCCGCCCGGGCCGCGGATCTCGGCCCCCTCCAGGGCGACGGGGCGGTCCAGGGCGAAGACGAAGCGGAGGGCGGCCTCCCCCTCCCGCTCCCAGCGCGCCTCGCGGATCGTGGGCGTGGGCGGCGACGCGGGCGCCGGGGCGGCGACTGCCCGCGCCTTGCCGAGGGCGGGGAGGGGCTGGTTCCCCTCCGCCACCTGCTCCGGTGCCGGGCGGTAGTGGGCGAGGGCCTCCGGGAGCCAGGCCCGGATGCTCTCGGCCCGCCGGCCCGGTCCCGGGTGCGTCGAGAGGAACTCCGGGGCCCGCTGCTTGCCGTCCCGCTTCTCCATCCGCTCCCAGAGGCTGAGGGCGGCGTGCGGGTCGTAGCCCGCCTGAGCCATGAGGACCAGGCCGATGCGGTCGGCCTCCGATTCCTGGGTCCGGCCCCAGGGGAGCAGGACGCCGACCGTGGCCCCGAGGCCGTAGGCCTGGAGCACCCCGTTGGTCACCGCGGGGTTGTTCGCCCCCATCCCGATCTGGATCGCCGCGGCCCCGAACTGGAGCAGCAGGCCCTGACTCAGCCGCTCCGCCCCGTGCCGCGCGATGACGTGCCCCACCTCGTGGGCCAGGACGGCGGCGAGGCCGGCCTCCGTCTCCGCGACCGGGAAGATGCCGGTATAGACCCCGACCTTCCCCCCGGGCAGCGCGAAGGCGTTGACCTGCTTATCGTCCTCGAAAATGGCGAACTCCCAGTTGGCCTGGATGCCGGAGGCGGCGGCGATCCGCTTCCCGATCCGCTCGACGACGGCGATCTGCGCGGGGTCGCGGGAGCGCTTGCCCTTCTTGCCGACGGCCTCGAAGGCCTGGGCCCCGAGCTGCGTCTCGTAGGCAGAGGAGACCAGGATCAACTGGGAGCGCTGGGTGATGGGGGCGGTCGCGCAGGAGGCTGCGAGCGCCGCGAGGAGCGCCAGGAGAATCACGAACCGCCACTCTCTCGAGACCGCTCGCCGCATCGAACGCATCGCCGCTCCCTTTCTCTCACGCCCCCAGTCGGGGTACACCAATCTTAGGTGGGGAGCCCGGGGGACGCAAGGGGGAGGGCTTGCCCGCCCGCCCGGCCTCGGGTATCGTGGGGCATCTTCCGGCGAACAAAGAGGAGGCGGGGGATGACCGACCCGGCGCGGATCCAGCGGGACATGAAGGGGACGGCGTCGTACCTCGGCCAGGTCAGGCGGCAGGGCGCGCTCCGGGTCCAGGGGGCCACGCCGGCCCTCCTGAAGCGGGCAATGGCCGGCCTGAGCCGAGCCGCCCTCACGCGGCGCCCGGCTCTCGGCAAGTGGTCCCTCCAGGAAATCGTCTGCCACCTCGCCGACGTGGAGGTGGTGACCGGCTGGCGCTACCGCATGATCCTGGCCCAGTCGGGTTCCCCCCTGACCGCGTTCGACCAGGACCGCTGGGCCAGTGAGACGAACTATCGCCGGCAGGACCCGAAGGTCGCCCTCGAGACCTTCGCCGCGCTTCGCCGGCGCCACCTGGCGCTCATCCGGCAGACCCCCCGCACCGCCTGGTCCCGGTTCGGTATTCACCAGGAGCGGGGGCGCGTCACCTTCCGCGACCTCGTCGAGTGGGAGGCCGCCCACGACCTCAACCACCTGGCTCAGGTGACCCGGCTCCGCCGCCTCCTCGCCTCCAGCCGCCGGACCCGAAAGCGCTGACGTCGGGCTGCCGCCGCGTTCCCCGCCGCGAGCTGAAGCCCTCAGGAATCTTTTTCTTGTGGGCCGGTTTGCCCTGACGTATGCTCGGGGCAGGCCATCGGTTTCCCCCGTAAGGGCTGCTGCGACTCTCCAACCGTCCGCCGCGCCGTTCGCCGGCTGCGCCCCCTGCTGCCGCCCGGTCCGGGCAGGCGGAGGACTTGTCCTCCGGGCCCGGGGGAGGTGCGCCCATGCCCATCGTGCCGCGGCTGAAGGAGTTCCTGGAGAAGGAGCGGGTGGCCTACCGGGTCACCCCGCACGTGGAGACCTTCACGGCACAGGAGACGGCCGCCGCCGCCCGCATCTCGGGGAAAAGCCTCGCGAAGGTGGTGGTGGTGAAGCGGGGCGGCGCCTTCGCCCTCGCCGTGCTGCCGGCCGCGTGCAAGGTGAGCACGGAGCACCTGCGGAAGATGCTTGCCACGGCGGAGGTGAGCCTGGCGAAGGAGGGCGAGTTCGTCCGTCTCTTCCCGGACTGCGAGGCGGGGGCCATGCCCCCCTTCGGGAACCTGTACGGCCTGGAGACCCTCGTGGACCAGGAGGTGGCGGCCCTGCCCGAGATCGTCTTCCGCGGCGGGAGCCACCACGAGCTGGTGGCGATGCCGTACGCGGATTACGCCCGCCTCGTGAAGCCCCGGGTGGGGGACTTCTGCGTCCACGACTAGCGCGGGGGGGTCGTCATGGTGGACCAGATTGGCGAAGCGGCAGGGAAAGTCTGGCGGTACCTGTCGGAGCAGGACGCCCGCAGCGTCAGCCAGATCCAGCGGGGGACGGGCCTGAGCCAGTCCCTGACCTACCTCGCCCTCGGCTGGCTGGCGCGCGAGGGGAAGGTCCGCTTCGAGCAGGAAGGGCGGTCGCTACTCGTCGGCGTCCAAGCCTAGGCCCGGGGCCCGGCTCACCCGCCCGGCCGCCTGCCCTCCGCGTGTGTCCGGAGACCGACCTCGCCCTGCGCCCGCCCCGCTACTCCCCGCTCTGCTGCAGCAGTTTCGCGACCACCCCGGTCCAGCCGGTCTGATGGCTGGCGCCGATCCCCGCCCCCTCGTCCCCGTGGAAGTACTCGTGGAAGAGGATCAGGTCCCGCCAGTGCGGGTCCCGCTGGAACTTCTCGATGCCGCCGAAGACCGGCCGCCGGCCGTCGGGGCCGCGCAGGAAGGTCCGCGTGAG
>JACPAU010000042.1 GCA_016180705.1 Candidatus Methylomirabilota bacterium | reverse complement strand
CTTGAGTGGCGCATCTACCACGTCTCGAACGCGAACATTGACACGCCGAACGTCGGGCTGAACATCAGCTTCCTCCTCCTCGGACTCTCGTTCTTCTTCTGAAGACGCCCCGTCAGGAGCGGGCGCCTTCGATCAGTTCCCGCACCGTCTCCACCAGGACCCCTCGCAGCGTGTTGCTCGCCTTCTGCAGGTAGCGCGCCGGGGCGCACTCCTCGACGGCCGCCCGCAGGGTCTCGTTGGGGGGGACGGCGGTGAGGAAGAGAATGGGGATGGGCGCCTTCCTTCCCAGCCCCCGCTCCAGGCCCCTGAGCGCGCGGGCGGCGGAGATCCCGTCCAGGTGCGGCATCATGATGTCCAGGACCGCGAGCGCCACGCCGCCGGACCGGGTGAGCCGCTCCACCAGGGCCGCCATGAACTCCACCCCGTCCCGGCAGGCCACCACCTCACCGGCGAGGTGGCTCTGCTCCAGCACCTCTCGGGCCGCCCGGCGGAACAGGTCGTCGTCCTCCGCGAAGATGATGCACCGTTCCGCCGCCGTGCCTCCCATCGCCTGATCCTCCCCCTCACGCCGCCCGGGGCGTGAGGATGCCCTTCGTCACCAGCCTGGCGATGACCTCCGCGGCCTTCAGGTCGTCCTCGCTCTCCTCCAGCACCTCCGCTACCGTGCGCTGGCCGTTGAACTGGCCCAGCAGCCGGCTGATGTCGGGGGTGAGCCGCCGACCCTGGAGGAGAGCGTCCAGCCGGGGGCTGACCACCAGGCAGGTCCGCGGAGGGGGCAGGGCCGCCTGGAGGCGCTTGAGTTCGTCCTGGCGCCGAGCCCCCTCGAGCAGGAGGGCCTGGGTGTCGGCCGTGATGGCCGCCCCGGCGGGCACCTCCGGGTTCCCGATCTCGAACTGGAAGAATCCCTCGGTCCACCCGAGGAAGCGGTAGAAGGCCATTTCCCCCGCGTGCCGGCCGCCCACCGCGCCGACGATGCGCCCGCTCCGGAAGTGCATCGCGCCCCGCCGGTCCTTCGTGAAGATCTCCAGCGTCCCGTTCTTCTGCTCCAGCTCCAGGAACTGCACGATGCTGGCCAGGCTCAGGTCCGAGAGCCGGCCGCTGAAGCCCTTGCTCCGGGCCGCGGCGCGCAGGGCCTTCCGCACCCGCGCGACCACCTCGGGGGCGTGGAACGGTTTCGTGATGTAGTCCTCGGCCCCCCGAGGCCCTCGACGCGATGCTCGGCGCGGCTCACCCCGGTCAGGAAGATGATGGGGATCTCCCGGGTCTCCGGCTGCTGCTTGAGGGTCTTGGCCACCTCGAACCCGTCCCGGCCCGGCATGACGAGGTCCAGGAGGATCAAATCCGGGCCCTGCTCCTTGGCCTGCCGCAGCGCGCTCGCCCCATCCCGGGCGTACAGGAGGTCGGGACCAAGCTCCGCCAGGCACTCCGTGAGGAGCTCGGCGAAGAAGCGCTCGTCGTCCACGATGAGGATCTTCGGGCGCGGCATCCCCCCTCCCGCTGCCAGGCCCCGAATACCACGGCCGCCCAGGCCTGTCAACGTCGCCCCCTTGACAGCGCCGCGGCCCTCCGGTAGAAAGGGGCACACCACATATGGGGGTGGGTGCCGGGAAAATGGTGCGCCGGGGAACCGGCAAAGCCATTGCTGCCCCGCAACTGTGAGCGGCGTTGAAATCTGCAGCGAAGCCACTGGCTGTCCCCCCTGAGCGGGCGGGAATGCCGGGAAGGCGCAGAGAGTAAGCGGAGCCGCGAGCCAGGAGACCGACCCAGCCCCGCGGGTGGACGGAGCCTTTCGAGGGGAGAGGCCGCCACCACGTGCGCCAGTGCCGACGCGCCGTTCCCCGGCGCGTCGCCTGCTTTGGGCCGGGGGCGCCCTGACCTCTTGCGAGGTCGGGGCGCTTTGCTTTTTCAGGAGACGCGGGTGGGCCGGGTGCTGGTGGCCGGGACCGGGACCGGGACGGGGAAGACGACGGTCTGCCTCGCCCTGGCCGCGGCGCTCACCCGCCGGGGGCTCCGCGTGGCCCCCTTCAAGGTGGGGCCGGACTTCATCGACGCGGCGCTCCTGGGGGCGGTGGCGGGGCGGCCGGCCCGTGCCCTGGATCCCTGGATGACTTCCCCGGACTGGGTGCGCGCCTCGCTGGCGCGCCACGAGCCTCCCGGGGGGCTCGCCCTGATCGAGGGGATGATGGGCCTCTTCGACGGGGCGGGCGGACCCGATGACCGGGGGAGCGCGGCGGAGGTGGCGCGCCTGACCGGCACGCCCGTCCTGCTCGTCGTGGATGCCCGGGGGGTCGCGCGGTCCGCCGGGGCCCTCGCGCTCGGCTTCGCGCGGTTCGATCCCGGCCTCTCCTTGGCGGGGATCATCTTCAACGGGGTGGGCGGACCCTCGCACCGGGAGACGCTGGAGGCGGGCGTCGCCCCCCTCGGCCCGCGGCCGCTGAGGCGCACCTGGACTTGGACCGGATCGTGAGCATCGCCGCTGCGGCCCCGCCCCTCCCGGTCCCGGCGGAGCAGGAGACCCCGCCGGCCGGACCGCCCGTCCGGATCGCGCTCGCCCGGGACGCCGCCTTTTCGTTCTACTACCAGGACAACCTGGATCTCCTCGAAGCCGCCGGGGCGGTCCTGGTTGCCTTCAGCCCGCTCAACGACGCGAGGCTCCCGGCTCACCTCGGGGGCCTGTGCTTCGGCGGTGGCTACCCGGAGAGCGAGGCGGCGGGGCTGGCCGGGAACGCCTCCATGCGCGAGGAGGTCCGGCGGGCCGTCGGCGCCGGCCTCCCCGTCCTCGCCGAGTGCGGCGGCTTCATGTACCTGTGCCGGGCGATCGAGGACGACGCCGGGCGCCGGCACCCGATGGTCGGGATCTTCGATGCCGTCGTCCGCTTCCCGGGGCCCGGCACCCTGGCCTACTGCAGCGTGGACCTGGTCCACCCGTCGCCGCTCGGGCCCACGGGGGCAAGCCTCCGGGGGCACGAGTTCCACGCCTCCTCCGTGCTGGCGCCGCCCCCGGTCCGCGCACGCGCCTACCGCGTTCGGCGCCTGCCCGCCGGCGGACCGGAGAGCGAGGGATACCTGGCGCAGTCCGCCCTCGGGAGCTACCTGCACCTGCACTGGGGCTCCTGCCCGGACGTGGCGGGGCATTTCGTGGCGACCTGCCGGGCGCACGCGCAGGGCCGGGGGGTCGCCCTCCCCGCCGGGGCGGGAGGGAGCCCATGACGGCCCGGGCCCTGATGATCCAGGGGACCGCCTCCGGTGTCGGCAAGAGCGCCCTCGTCACGGCCCTCTGCCGGCTCTTCCGGCGGGAGGGGATCCGGGTCGCTCCCTTCAAGGCGATCAACATGTCCCTGAACGCGGGCGTCACGGCTGCCGGCGGGGAGATGGGGCGGGCCCAGATCGTCCAGGCGGAGGCGGCCGGCATCCCCCCTGATGTCCGGATGAACCCCATCCTCCTCAAGCCGGTCGCCGAAGGCGGCGTGCAGGTCATCGCCCGGGGGACCGCCGTGGGCCTCATGACGGCGGACGAACTCGAGGCCCGACGGGTCTGGGCCTGGGCGCTCGTCGCCGAGGCCTATCGGGAGCTGGCGGCGGCGCACGACCTCGTCCTCCTCGAGGGGATGGGGGGACCGGCCGAGGTCAACCTCCGCAATACGGACCTGGCCAACATGCGGGCCGCCGCTCTCGCCGGAGCGCCGGTCCTGCTCGTGGCGGACATGGCCTTCGGCGGGGCATTCGCCTCCCTCCTCGGGACGTTCCTCCTCCTGCGCCGGAGGGAGCGGGCCCGCGTGGCTGGCTTCCTCCTGAACCGGTACGCGGGAGAGCGTTCCCTCCTCGCGCCGGCCATCGCCGATCTCGAGCGGCGGACGGGCCGGCCGGTCCGCGGCGTCCTGCCCTGGCGGGCCGATCTGGCTCTCCCGGAGGAGGACTCGGCCGTCCTCCGCGAGTCTTCCTCCAGACCCGGCGCCCCGCTCCGGGTGGGTGTCACCTGGCTCCCGCACCTCTCCAACTTCGACGAGTTCGGGCCTCTCGCCCGCGAGCAGGACGTCGCGCTCACCTACCTCCGGATGGCGGAGGATGTGTGCCGCTGCGACGCCGTCGTCCTGCCGGGAAGTCGGGCCACGGCGGCGGATCTCGATTACCTGGCGGGGTCCGGGCTCGCCGCGGCCATTCGGGATTTCGCGCAGGACGGCGGCCACGTGGTGGGCATCTGCAGCGGTTATCAGATGCTGGGCGGCTCGATCCGGGACCCGGAGGGGGTGGAGCGAGCGGGGGAGACGGAGGGTCTCGGTCTCCTGCCCGTGGAGACGGACTTCGCAGGGGGGAAGGTGACGCGCCTCATTCGGGTCTCTGCGGCTCCCCTGTTCGGGGCGGATGGGCTGGGCGCGATAGTGGGATACGAGATCCACCACGGGCGCGTCCGGGTCGAGCCCGGGACGCCCCCCGTGCTGCTCACGGCCGCGGGGGAGGCGGAGGGGGCCCGGAGCCCGGACGGCCGCATTTGGGGGAGTGCGGTGCACGGCCTCTTCCAGGACGACCGCTTCCGGCGGGCCTGGCTCAACCGCCTGCGCGCTGCCCGGATGTTGCCGCCGCTCCCGATCCGCGCCGAGGACGGCGAGGCGGTCTTCGAGGCCTGGGCGGATGTGGTGAAGGCCCACACGGACTGGGCGCGCATCCGCGCCCTCGCCCTGGGACGATGAGGCGCCTGCTCCCCCTCGCCCTGACCGCGGCGCTCCTCGCCGTCGGCGCTCCCGCGGAGGCGGCGGGCGTCCGCGACATGACGGGCCGCAGCGTCGAGGTCCCGCCTACCGTGAGGCGGGTCGTGTCCCTCGCCCCAAGTCTCACCGAGATCCTCTTCGCCCTCGGGGCAGGAGATCTCACCGTGGGGGTCACCGACTTCTGCGACTATCCGGCGGCGGCAGCGGCCAAGCCGAAGGTCGGGACGGTCCTGGCGCCGAACGCGGAGGTCGTCTTGACCCTCCACCCGGATCTGGTCCTGGCCACGACCGAGGGGAACAGACAGGAGACGGTCCTCCTTCTCGAGCGCCTCGGCCTTGCCGTCTTCGTCGTCCGCCCGGAGGGGCTGGATGGAGTGTACGCCAGCATCCAGGCGGTCGGACGGCTGCTCGGCCGGCCGACCCGCGCCCGCGCGCTGGTGGAGGTCATGCGCTCCCGGGTCGGCTGGGTGGCCGCGCAGGTGGCCCGGCGCCCCCGGGTCCGGGTCCTGTACGTGCTGTGGCCGGACCCGCTGATCACGGCGGGGCGGGGGAGCATCATTGATGCCCTCCTCCACCTC
>JACPAU010000041.1 GCA_016180705.1 Candidatus Methylomirabilota bacterium | reverse complement strand
GGAGGGGGACGGGATCGCCTTCGCCGAGGCCTTCGCGGCCCGCATGGGCGGGACGGTCCGGAGCCACCGGAAGTTCGGGACCGCCGTGGTGAGCCTGCCCGACGGCTCCAGGGTGGATGTGGCCTCGGCGCGGACCGAGTACTACGAGCACCCGGCCGCGCTGCCCACGGTGGAGCACGGCAGCATCCGGCTCGACCTGTACCGGCGGGACTTCACCATCAACGCCCTGGCGGTGGGGCTGCACAGCGGGGACTACGGGCGGCTGCTCGACTTCTTCGGCGGGAGCCGGGACGTGCGGGACGGCGTGATCCGGGTCCTGCACAGCCTCTCCTTCGTGGAGGATCCGACCCGCATCCTCCGGGCCGCGCGCTTCGCCGTCCGGTACGGCTTCACCATCGCGAAGCAGTCGGAGCGCCTCATCAAGAACGCCGTCCGCCTGCGCCTCCTGGACAAGCTCTCGGGCGCCCGGATCCTCACGGAACTGAAACTGATCTTCCAGGAGGCGCGGCCCGCGGCGGTCCTCAAGGTGCTCGAGGGCTTCGGGGTCCCGGAGGCGATCCATCCCCGCCTCAAAGGGGGGAAGGCGGAACAGGCGCTCCTGGAGCGGGTCGGGGAGGTCCTCTCCTGGTACCGCCTCCTGCACCGGCCCGCAGGCCCCACCCCCTGGCTCCTGTACCTCCTGGCCTGGGTCTCGGAGTGCCCCCCGCCCGAGGCCCGGCGCGTCGCCCGCCGGCTCGGCCTCCCGCCCGGCCGCCTCACGGACCTGAGCGAGGCCCTCACGACGTTCCGGGCGCTCCGGCGGCAGTTCGCCAAGGACCGGCCGCTCACCCCCGGCCTCATCACCCGGCTGCTGGAAGACATCCCCCTCGAGGCGGTCCTGCTCCTCATGGCGAGGCCGCCGTCACCGGCGGTCGAGCGCGCGGTCTCGGACTACCTGACCCGCTACGCCGCCGTCCGGCCGCTCCTCACCGGCGATGACCTGAAGGGGCTGGGGATCCGCCCCGGCCCCATCTACCGGGACATTCTCAACTCCCTCCGCTACGCCCGCCTGGACGGGAAACTTGCGAGCCGCGACGACGAGGAGCGGTTCGTCCGACGCCGCTTCGCCGCCCACGTCCCCGCCGCGGGTTGACAGTTCCGGGGACCGAATGCTAGCGTGGCCGCGACTTTCGCTCTCCGGCGCGATGGGGATGTCGCTCGGTGTGGGAAGATTTCGCCGCCCGGATCCGCGAGTTTGCGGTCATGATCCCGCCGTTGCTTCTCGCCCTGACGGCGCACGAGTACGCCCACGCCTGGACGGCGAACAAACTCGGGGACCCCACGGCGCGGGCGCAGGGGCGGCTCACCATGAACCCCCTCGTCCACCTGGACCCGGTCGGGACGCTGGCGCTCCTGTTCTTCCGGTTCGGCTGGGCGAAGCCGGTCCCGGTCAACCACCTCTACTTCGACCACCCCCGGCGCGGTCTGATGTGGGTGGCGCTGGCCGGACCCCTCACCAACCTGGGACTGGCGGCGGGGAGCGCCATGATCCTCCGTCTCATCGGGGAGTTGCGCGTGGGTCCGGGTGTCTTCTGGCTGGTGGCCCCGCTGGTCCTGATGCTCAGGTGGAGCGTGATCTACAACGTCGTCCTGGCCATCTTCAACATCATCCCCGTCCCGCCCATCGACGGCAGCCGGGTCCTGAGCGGCCTGCTCCCGCCCGGGCAGGCGGCTGCCTACTCCCGGCTGGAGCCGTACGGGATGGTCCTGCTCCTGCTCCTGATCGTAAGCCGAGCGGTGGACTACGTCATGGCGCCCCCCATCAACTTCCTGATCACCCTGCTGCTGTAGCGGCCGGGGCGGCCGGGGGGCGGCGCTCGACCCGGGAGGCGGACATCGGATGAGCAAGCGCGAGCGCGTGCTGAGCGGGATGCGCCCGAGCGGGCGCCTGCACCTGGGCAACCTCGCGGGGGCGCTCCAGAACTGGATCGCCCTCCAGCGAGACTACGAGTGCTTCTTCTTCGTCGCCGACTGGCACGCGCTGACCACCGACTACGCGGAAACGAACGACCTCCAAGCCAACATCCGGGAGATGGCGGCGGACATGCTGGCGGCCGGCCTGGATCCGGAGCGCGCGGTCCTCTTCGTCCAGTCCCGGGTCCCGGAGCACGCGGAACTGCACCTGCTCTTCTCGATGATCACCCCGGAGCCGTGGCTGAAGCGGGTCCCCACCTACAAGGAGCAGCAGGAGGCGAATCCGAACAAGGACCTCTCCACCTACGGCTTCCTGGGCTACCCGGTCCTCCAGGCGGCCGACATCCTGATCTACAAGGCGAACTACGTCCCCGTCGGGCAGGACCAGCTGCCCCACATCGAGCTCACCCGGGAGATCGCCCGCCGCTTCAACAACTTCTACCGCCCCGTCTTAAGGTCCGCCCCATGGTGACCGACCCGGCCCGGAAGCGGCGGAGCGACCCCGGCGATCCCGACAAGTGCCCCGTCTACGACCTGCACAAGGTCTTCACGCCCATCGGGGTCCGGGAGCAGACGATCATCCCGGGCTGCACCCGGGCGCTCTTCGGCTGCCTGGACTGCAAGGACGTCCTCCTGCAGCACATGCTCCCGGTCCTCACTCCGATCCGCGAGAAGCGCGAGGAGCTCATCGCCAGGCCGGCCCAGAGCGCCGAGGTCTTGAACGAGGGCTCGGCTCGGGCGCGAACGGTAGCCGCCGCCACGCTGAAGGAGGCCCGGGAGGCCATGCACCTGCTCTAAGGGGAGGGCGGGCCACGGGGTTGACGGCCCCAACATTTTGTGGTAGCGTCCCTGAAATTCCCCACATCTCGTGGGGACAGGCCAGACGGGACGAGGTGAAGCGATGGTACACGGGCCGCTCGAAGAGGGACTGACCTTCGATGACGTGATGCTCCTCCCCGCCCGCTCGGAGGTCCAGCCCAAGGAAGTGGACGTCTCCAGCAGACTCACCCGCGGCATCCCCATCAACGTCCCGATCGTCAGCGCCGCCATGGATACGGTGACCGAGGCGCGCCTCGCCATCGCCCTCGCCCGGGAAGGCGGCGTCGGCATCATCCACCGGGCCATGCCGGCGGCGGCCCAGGCGGTCGAGGTGGACAAGGTCAAGAAGTCCGAGTACGGGATGATCGTGGACCCGATCACGGTCCGCCCGAACCAGAAGATCTCCGAGGCCGTGGCGCTCATGGAGCGTTACCGGATCTCCGGCGTCCCCGTGACCGAGCACGGCAGGCTGGTCGGCATTCTCACCAACCGGGATCTCCGCTTCGAGACGAAACTCGACCTGCCCATCAGCGCGGTGATGACAAAGGACCGGCTCATCACGGCGCCGGTGGGGACGACGGTGGAGGAGGCCAAGGAGATCCTCCACCGGAACCGGATCGAGAAACTCCCGGTGGTGGACGAGGAGTTCACCCTCAGGGGCCTCATCACCATCAAGGACATCGAGAAGCGGAAGAAGTACCCGAACGCCTGCAAGGATGAGCTGGGGCGCCTGCGGGTGGGCGCGGCGGTGGGGGTTCACGAGGACGCCGAGGAGCGGGTTCCCCTCCTCCTCAAGACCGGAGTGGACCTGGTGGTGGTGGACACCGCCCACGGTCACTCCGCGGCGGTTCTGGAGACCGTCCGGAACCTGAAGGGGCGCTACCCCGACCTGCAGGTCGTGGCCGGGAACGTGGCGACGGAGGAGGGGACCGAGGACCTCATCCGGGCCGGGGCGGACGGGGTGAAGGTGGGGATCGGACCCGGCTCCATCTGCACGACGCGGGTGGTGGCCGGGCCCGGCGTGCCGCAGGTCACGGCCATCCTGGCGGCGGCGCGGGCCGCGAGCCGCCACGAAGTCCCGCTCATCGCCGATGGGGGCGTGAAGTTCTCCGGGGACATGACGAAGGCGCTGGCGGCGGGCGCCTCCACGGTCATGCTCGGAAGCCTCTTCGCGGGGACGGAGGAGAGCCCGGGCGAGATGGTCATCTACCAGGGGCGCTCCTACAAGGTCTACCGGGGGATGGGCTCCCTCGGTGCGATGGATCGGGGCGGGCGCGACCGGTACTTCCAGGAGGAAGGCACCGAGACCGGCAAGCTCGTCCCCGAGGGGATCGAGGGCCGGGTCCTCTACCGGGGGACCCTCTCCGCCACGGTGTACCAGTTGGTGGGCGGGCTCCGGGCCGGCATGGGCTACTGCGGGTGCCGGACCGTGGAGGATCTCTGGCGGACCGCGCGCTTCATCCGGATCACCGCCGCCGGCCTCCGGGAGTCGCACGTCCACGACGTCATCATCACGAAGGAGGCCCCGAACTACCGCCTCGAGTCCTAGCCCGGGGCGCGGCGCCGCCGCGACCCGCCTTCCGCGTTTCGCGCTCGGAGGCCGCGGATGCGGCGCCGGCTCATCTTGCCCGTCCCGCTCCTCCTCTTCCTGCTCGCTCCCTTGCCCGCCGCCCCCGAACACGAGCCGTGTGTCGGGATCACTTCCCGGTTCTTCCGGCAGGGGCTCAACTTCCTGGTCCGGGGGGAGATCCGGAACCGGTGTGCCTACGAGGTCCGGGACCTGCGCGTGACGGTCGAGGCCATGGACGGGGAGCGCAAGGCGGTGGCGGAGGCCCCGTACCCGGTGAGCCCGTCGAGCCTGGCGCCCGGGGGAGTGGCGGGCTTCGCGGGGGTCGTGCGGGCGACGGATGACGCCGCGACCGCTGCCGCCCGCGTTTCCTGGAGTCACGACTGATGGCTCGAAAACAGCCCGGCGCGAAGCGGCGCACCCCGGCGGCGGCGCCCAAGGACCGGGTGCTGGTCCTGGACTTCGGCGCCCAGTACACGCAACTGATCGCCCGCCGCGTCCGCGAAGCCGGGGTGTACTGCGAGATCTTCCCGTTCAACGCCACGCCGGAGCGGATCGCCGCCTTCGCCCCCAAGGGGATCATCCTCTCGGGCGGGCCGGCCAGTGTGTACGACCGCGACGCGCCGACCGTGGGGCGGGACCTCCTGGATGGGCGCATCCCAGTCCTGGGCATCTGCTACGGGATGCAACTCATGGCCCATCTGCTCGGGGGCGAGGTGGTGGCTGCGGGCGCCCGGGAGTACGGCCACGCCGATCTGCACGTGGACGATGCCGGGGACCTGCTCGCCGGCCTCGGCCCGACAACCCGGGTCTGGATGAGCCACGGGGACAAGGTCCTGCGCCTCCCGGCCGGCTACATCCCGATCGCCCACACGGCCAACTCTCCGTACGCCGCCATGCGGCACCGGAAAAAGCCGCTCTACGCCG
>JACPAU010000040.1:4783-7353 GCA_016180705.1 Candidatus Methylomirabilota bacterium | reverse complement strand
CCAGGACACTATGCTGCCTGCTACTTCCCCGGGGAGGCGACCTGAGTTCCCTTCGACAGGCAGACTCGTGTGTCCATTCCGCCGCCATGACGGGTGCGGCGTCGCGTCACCTTCGCCCAGAAAAGGACCCGAACGAGCGCTGAGCCCCGGGCGGGAGGAGACGATCCAGCGGATGGAGTTGGAGACGCAGGGGAAGCAGGCTCCGGCCTGGCGCCCTGGGGAGAGCGGTCGGAGATGACGGGCGTGTCCACGTTAGAGGACGCGATCCTCCTCGCTGTCGAGGCCCATCGCGGTCAGGTGGACAAGGCGGGGCGGCCGCTGATCCTGCACGCGCTCCGCGTGATGGTTGCCCTCGATTCGAATACCCACCTATCGATAGGCACTGGAGGTCAGGAGGGTCGAAAGTAACCTCCTGATCTAGTTTCGCCTTGTCATTTTCGCCTTCGTGGAATTTGGACACTACCCGGGAGGGCGATGGAGGCCCGAAGGGCTACTCGTGGGCGGTGTCGGCGAGCGGCCACAGACCGGCGGGCAACCCGTTGAGCGCCCCCGGCTGCGGGGTGGGCGTCGCCCGGATGAAGCGGGCCCGGAGCCAGCCGGAGGTCCCCGCCTGTGGCTTCACGAAGAAGAAGAGATCCCGCCCCCGCACGGTGGAGGCGAGCACCTCCACACGGGTCCCGTCGGGCACCCGATTCATGACCTTCCCGCCGTCATCGAGGGCCCGCGTGCTGTCCCAGAGGTTGACGAGGGGCAAGACGTGGCTCTTCGGGCCACCCGTGTAGGCGTGGATATAGAAAACGAGGGGCCCGGCGCCGACCGGGCCGCCGGCCGCGAGGGCCGCCAGCAGGGCAGCCGCCGCGCCGAGTCGCTTCACTTCCACACCTTGGCCTTCACCAATGCCGCCTCGGCGTTCTTCCGCGCCGCGGTCTCCTGCTCCAGTTTCTTCTCGGTCTCCGCCAGCCTCGTCCGTAACTCCTGATTCTCCATCCCGAGCTTCGACTTCGTGTCGGCGACCTCCCGCTCGAGGGCCGCGATGCGGTCCCCGCTCCGCTGGCCCATCCCGTAGTAGCCGACGAGGAGGCCGACGAGGACAGGTGGATGAAACTCGTCTTGGCCGTGCTCTCCAGCAGGTCCGCCCACAGGTAGGCCTCCCGCGAATCCCTCCCCACGGCCAGGACCCCGTGCCGGCGCATCAGGAAAGCCCAGCGCTCCGAGAACTTCGCGATGCCGCGCGCCACGATGACGGCCAACTCCTCGCTCCCCGGGAAGGCGTAGTCCAGCAGGGGGACCTCGTGGAACATCTCCTCCGCCGTGATCGTCACCAGCGGCAGGGCGGGCTCGGCGCAGGCATAGGCGGTGGCGAAGGGGGGATGCGCGTGCAGCACCGCTCCCGCCGCCTCCCGGGTCCGGTAGACCGCCAGGTGCGTGGTGAGTTCCTTGGACGGGGCGAGCCCTCGGGGAACCCGCAGCAGCCGCCCCGAGGGAATCTCCACCAGCACGAGGCGGGCGGCGGTCACCTCCTCCAGGGCGAGGCCCGTGGGCGTGATGAGCATCCGGGCCGTCCCGGGGATGCGGGCGCTCATGTTGCCGCCCGCCCCGCCGACCAGGTCGCGCGCCTGGGCCCGGCGGCAATAGCCGGTGACGGCTGCGGCCGTCCGCGCCTCTGCTCCCCTCATCCCCCCGCCCCCCGCCACCCCCTCACCTTCGCCGCGCCGCCCCGGACTGTCAAGGGGATTATCCCCCGAGGAGGCGCGCCGCCCGCCAGAGCAGGCCCAACCCCGAGACGAAGAGGAAGGTCAGGATCGCCCGGTTGAACGCCCGCTGCGGGATCGCGTCCTGGACCTTGAGGCCGCCGCACACGCCGAGCAGGGCGAGCCCGGGGAGGAGGAGCGAGCGGAGGAGCAGCGGCCCGTCCAGGAGATTCCAGTTCAGAACGGCGGTGAGCTGCGTCACCTTCAGGATCAGGAACGCCAGGGCGATGGAGCGGACGAACTCCAGTTTCTCCATCCGGACGCTGTAGAAGTACATGACCAGGGGAGGGCCGAAGGCGTTGGTCATGCCCCCGAGGACGCCCGAGGCGAGGCCGGCGAGCGGCCCGACCAGCACCTCCCGCTCCGGGGGCGTCCGCCAGGAGACGCGCAGGAGTTCCAGGCCCACGTAGAGAAGGACCATCGCCCCCAGCCCCAGGTAGAGGGTCCAGGCCGGGAGCGTGACCAGCAGGTGCGTCCCCACGAAGGTCCCGGCGATGGCCGCGAGGAGCAGGGGGACGATGCGCCGGAGCGTCTCGAACCCGGTCCAGCGGCGGGAAAGCAGGATCAGGTCCATCGCGATGTTCGGGAGCAGGAGGAGGACGATGGCCGTCTTGACATCAGTGGCCAGGGCCAGGAGGGGCGTCGCCACGGCGGGGAACCCCATGCCGATGGTTCCCTTGATGAACGCCGCCCCCAGGACCGCCCCGAGGGTGAGCAGGAGCGTGCCGTCCAGGATCCCCTCCCGCGGGCCTAATACAACAGACGCCAGAATCAGAGTGACAACGTCCGGGTCCTGTCGCCGGCGCCGCCCCCGGCCCC
>JACPAU010000040.1:0-4754 GCA_016180705.1 Candidatus Methylomirabilota bacterium | reverse complement strand
CCCCGGCCCCCGGCCCCCCTGGGGAACCCTCCCGTGGTTCCCCCCCTCGGCCCAGCGCCGAGGGGCCCCCCCTCCGCTAGGGGGCCGGCGGGCGGCATCCGGCGCCACCCGGACCTCTTGTCACACAGATTGTCCCGTGATTAGTCCTCGGACGGGCCGGCCCGCCGGCGCACCGCGTAGCCCTCTTTCCGCAGCGCCTGGAGCAGACGGCGGGCGTGAGCCGCATCCCGGGTCTCGAGCGTGAGGTACACCTCCACCCGGTCCACGGGCACGCGCGGGTCGAGCCGGTCGTGACTGACCGAGACCACGTTGACCTGCTCGTCGGCCACCACCGCGAGCAGGGCCTTCAAGGCCCCCGGCCGGTCCATCACCGGCACCTCGAGTTGCAGGTAGCGCCCCGCCTTGGCGAGCCCCTTGCCGAGGATGCGGGTCAGGAAGTTCATGTCAATGTTGCCGCCGCTCAGGATCGCCACGACCGGGGCCGGCTCCGCCTTCACGCGCCCGTGCAGCAGCGCGGCGAGGGCCGCCGCCCCCGCCCCCTCCACGAGGACTTTCGCGCGCTCCAGGCAGAGGAGGATCGTAGAGGCGATCTCCTCGTCGCTCACGGTCACCAGGTCGTCCACGGTGCGCTCCACGATCTCGAACGTGAGGCTCCCAGGGCGCTTCACGGCGATCCCGTCCGCGATGGTGCTCGGGTGCTCCAGCACGACGGGGTGGCCCGCCCGGCGCGAGGCGACGAAGGCCGCGGCTCCCTCCGCCTGCACGCCGACGACGCGGGCCTGCGGCCGCACCCCCTTCACCGCGATCGCCACACCACTGATGAGGCCGCCGCCTCCCACCGGGACGACCACCGTCCCCACGTCCGGCAACCCCTCCACGATCTCCAGGCCGACCGTCCCCTGACCCACGATGACATCGGGGTGGTCGAAGGCATGGATGTAGGTCGCCCCCGCCTCCGCCGCCAGCGCCTTCGCCCGCTCGGCGGCCTCGTCGTAGCTCTCTCCATGCAGAAGTACGCGGGCCCCGTAGCCCTCGGTGGCCATCACCTTGGCCATGGGGGCGTGCCGGGGCATGACGATCGTGGCAGGCAGCCCGGCCGCCGCCGCCGCCAGGGCCACCCCCTGGGCGTGGTTGCCGGCCGAGGCGGCCACCACCCCCTTCGCCCGCTCCGCCGCCCCGAGGCGCCGGATGCGGACGTAGGCCCCGCGCACCTTGAACGAGCCGGAGCGCTGGAGATTTTCGCACTTGAGGTGGACGGCGGCCCCGACCAGACGGCTGAAGGTGGCGGAGCGGGCGAGGGGCGTTCGGTGGACGACCCCCTGGAGGAGGGCGGCCGCGTCCCGGATGGCGGCGAGGTCGGTCATGGACGCGGCCGGTCCCGGCCTCGGTAGGGCTCCTCGAGGTGGCGGCGGGCGGCGGCGTGGGCCAAATCGTTCCCCTTCAGGGCCAGGGCCTGCCGGTATCGGTCCAGCGCGGCTTCCCGCTCCCCGAGGAGGTCATAGACCATGCCGGCTCGCGCCGCGGCCCAGGCGGCGGCCCACTCGAAGCGGGCGTTCCGGGCGGCGTAGGCCCGCTCGAAGGCCGCGAGGGCCTCGCGGTACTCGCCCCGGTCCATCGCCAGTTTCCCCAGCAACTGGAGGTACCGCGGACGGGTCTCGGGGCCGTAGTTGCCGTGGCCGGCTTCCATCGCGCCGCGGATCCGCTCGGCCACCGCCGCCCCCTCGGCGTGGCGGTCCATCTCCCCGTAGAGGAAAGCCAGCAGGTAGGCGAAGTCCGGATTGCCGGGAAAGCGGGCCGCCAGACGCTCGGTGTGGGGGAGGGCATCCGCGAAGCGTTCCGCCCCGACGGCGCGGTGCATGAGAGCGACGGCGGCCAGGTCCGCGGTGAAGAGGGCCTCAGCCGCCGCCCGCCGGAGCGCCGCCTCCCCTTCGGCCCGGTCGCCGTCGGGAAGCAAGAGCGCGACGACCGCCCGCCGCCAGCCCCGCACCTCCGCCACGGCCACCGCGTACAGCCCGAGGCCGTAGTCGGAATCGGCCAGGTCCGGCTCGAGGGCCTTCGCCTCCCGGAATCCCTCAAGCGCCCGGCGCAGCGACCCGAGGGCGGACAGGGGGTGACCCCGGGCGTTCTCCACCATGGCCCGGGTCCCCCAGGCCATGCCGAGGAAGAGATGGAGCCGCGCGTCCCGCGGCCGGGCCGCGCGCTCGGCTTCGGCGGCCTCGAAGGCGGGCGCCGCTTCCTCCAGGAAAGCGTCGAGGAGCGGGGCGGAATCCTCCGCCTGCTCCGCGCGGGCGAGCGTGATGAGGCCCCGGAAGAAGGGGAGGGTGAAGGCCGCGGGTCCGTCCGTCAGGGCGGCGAAGGCGCGCTCGGCCCCGGCCAGGTCCCGGTCCAGCAGGCGGGCTGTTCCGGCGCGGATGACCTCCTCGAAGGACGGGGCGGCGGCGGCCGGGACCGCGACCGCGCCGACGAGCAACGCAACGAGCGCAACTCGCCGGTTCACAGGCGCTCCGCCCCCTGCGCGGTCCAGGCTTTCCGCCAGGCGGCCACCATGTCGGGGTCCAGGTCCATCAGGATCACCCGCTGCAGCCGCCTGGCCGGGAAGGTCCGGAGGACGTTGCACATCGCCGCCGCGGCCGCGGCCTTGGGGACGCCGCCCACGGCCGGCTGCTCCATCGTGGGGGCGTGGACGATCCCCCGGAAGCGGGTCTTTCCCCCCGAGGTGACGGCGGCGGAGCCGATGGGGATGGGCGCGGCGGCGACCGCCTCCTCCTCCACGCTCCGCCCCGCCGCCCGCTTGATGGCGCCCGCCACCCCGCCCCCCATCCAGCCCTGGCTGTTGGCGGCGTTCACGATGGCCTCCGCGTCCGCCTCCAGGAGGCTCCCCTGCCGGATCTCGACCGTGAGCATCCCTGCGGCCCCGCGCGTTGCCTCCCCTCGGGAATCGTGTTAGCCTCGCTCCGGCGCACCCGCCGCGCGCAGTATACGGTCGCGGCGAAAAGAGCGTCAAGGGAGACCCGTGGTCGCGGATCCGGAGCCGAGGCGGAGGGGCGGCGCGGCCGGCCGGGCGTCGCTCACGCGGCGGCCGCCGGCGGAGCGGGTGATCGTCGCCCTGGACGTGCCCGACGCGGCGGCGGCCCTCCACCTCGCGGACCGTCTCGCCGGCCTCGCCCGGCTTTACAAGGTCGGCAGCCACCTCTTCACGGCGGCCGGTCCGGAGGTCATCCGGGCCGTGCGGGCGCGGGGCGCGGAGGTCTTCCTCGACCTGAAGTTCCACGACATCCCCGCGGTGGTGGCCGGCGCAGTCCGGAGCGCGGCCGGGCTCGACGTGGCGATGCTCACCGTCCACGCCGCGGGGGGCCGGGCGATGCTCGCCGCCGCCGCCGAGGCGGCGGCGGCGGGCGGCCGGGACGGCGGGCGGCGGCCCACACTCCTGGCGGTGACCGTGCTCACCAGCCTCACCGCAGAGGCCGCCCGGGAGGAAGTCGGCCTCGCCCGGCCGCTGCCGGAACAGGTTTTGCACCTCGCCCGCCTGGCGCGGGGGGCCGGCCTGGACGGGGCCGTGGCCTCCGCGCAGGAGGCCCGGGCGCTGCGGGAGGCGCTCGGGGAGGACTTCCTGCTGGTGACCCCCGGGATCCGCCCCGCCTGGGCGGCCCGGGACGATCAGGCGCGGGTGCTCGCCCCGCGCGAGGCGCTCGCGGCCGGCGCCGACTACCTGGTGGTCGGACGGCCGGTCCTGGCCGCGCCGGACCCCCGGGCGGCCTTCGAGCGCCTCCTCACGGAGTGCGGCCCCTGATCGGCCGTCAAAAGGAGGAGATCATGCAGGTGGTATGGCGGACGGCTCGCTCCCTCGTGCTCATCGGGTTGCTGCTGGGCCCCGCCTGGGCCGAGCAGCCCCAGACCCCGGCCGCGCCGGCCCCCGCGCCGGCCGCCCCGGCCGCGCCGACTCTGTCGGTCGCGCGGGACGCCGTGGCGGCGAACGTCGTGGACCGAGAGCCCCAGGATGCGGCGGAGGCCTTCGCCCCGACCATTCATGCGGTCTACTACTTTACCGAAGTGCACGGGGCGGAGGGTCCCACGACGATCACGCACCGGTGGCTCTACCAGGACCAGGTCGTGGCCGAGGTGACGCTCGAGGTGGGCGGCTCGCCCTGGCGCACCTGGAGCAGCAAGACGATCCTGCCCGAGTGGACCGGGACCTGGAAGGTGGAGGCCGTGACCGAGACCGGTCAGGTCCTCGCCAGCAAGACCTTCGCGATCCAGTGACCTCCCGGGCGCCCCGGGGCCCGCGACGCCGAGCGGCGCCGCGCCGGCCCCGGGGCGCTCCCGTTCCGCCCCTCCCGCCGCCCCGCGGATCGGGAAGAACCCGTGGACCTCTTCTCCCGCGAGGGAAGCCCGCACCCGTCCCGGACGGCCCCCCTGGCCGACCGGATGCGCCCCCGCACGCTCGACGAGTTCGTGGGGCAGGAGCATCTCCTGGGCGAGGGGAAACTGCTCCGGGTGGCGCTCCACCGCGGGAGCCTTCCCTCGCTCATCCTCTGGGGACCGCCCGGCTCCGGGAAGACCACCCTGGCCTTCCTGATCGCCGACGCCCTGAAGGCGCCGCTCCTGCCCTTCTCCGCCGTCACGGCCGGGATCAAGGAGATCAAGACGGTCCTGGCAGAGGCGGAGCGGCAGCGGCGCGCCGGGGGCAGCCGCGTCATCCTCCTCGTGGATGAGATCCACCGGTTCAACAAGGCCCAGCAGGACGCGTTCCTCCC
>JACPAU010000039.1 GCA_016180705.1 Candidatus Methylomirabilota bacterium | reverse complement strand
CGGTGGAAGCGGGCCGTGGCGTCGGCCAGGATGGTGGTGTAGGCGTGCCCCAGGTGGGGCGTGGCGTTCACGTAGTAGATGGGCGTGGTGATGTAGAATCGGGTCATCCAGCTCCCCGGGCCGGAAAAAAAGCCGGGCGGACGGCTCCCCCGCCCGCCCGGTTCCTCTGCGCCGGCGCCGCTACGCGGCGCGGGACTTCCCTCAGCCGCCCCCGGACCCGCAGCCACCCCCCCCGGACCCGCAGCCGCCGCCCGAGCCGCACCCGCCCCCCTTGGCCCCGCAGCCCCCGCCGCTGCCGCAGGCCCCGGAGATGGGGGGAATCGCGGGCTGGTCGGGGTACTCCGCCTTCCGGACCGCCACCTCGGCCGCCCGGTAGCGGACGAAGCGGCCGTCCTCGAGCTGCGCCATGACGCTCTCCTCGAGGACGAAATGCTGCTTGACGATGCCCGCCCCCTCGTGGGTCATGACGTGCCCGCCGACCTTGGGCAGGCCCCTCCGCAGGTCCTGGTACATGGTGTACTCGTAGGAGAGGCAGCACTTCAGGCGCCCGCAGGCCCCGGAGATCTTCGAGGAGTTCAGGGAGAGGTTCTGCTCCTTGGCCATCTTGATGCCGATCGGCGAGAACTCCTTCAGCCAGGTCTTGCAGCAGAGCGTCCGGCCGCAGGTGCCGATCGCCCCGGTGACGCTGGCCTCGTCCCGGGCGCCGATCTGGCGCATGTCGATCCGCATCCGCAGCCGGTGGGCGAGCTCCCGCACGACCGTCCGGAAGTCCACCCGGCCCTCGGCGGTGAAGCGGACCAGGCAGCGGTTGAGGTCGCCGGAGAGGCGCACGTCCACCAGCTCCATGGGAAGCTGGTGCTGGCGGATCGCCTCCTCCACCGCCGCCCGGGCCTCCTTCTCGCGAGCCGCGAGGTGCTCCGCCCGCTCGAGATCGGCGGGACTGGCGGGCCGCCGGATCTCCCGGAGGGGCTTCGTCAGCTTGTGGACCGGGTAGTAGGGGACCTTGGCGATGACCTTGCCGACCAGGATGCCGCGGTCCGTGTCCACCACCACCGGCATCCCGAGCGAAATCGGCAGCGACCCGGCGTAGTAGAACTGCTCACGCTCCTGGTCGCCGAAATTGACCTTCACGACGGGAGCCATGCCCGTCACCTCCAGCCGCGGGGACCAGCAGGTCCCGCAGCGTGAACAGGAGCGCCTCGCAGGTCAGGCGCGGGTTGGCGTAGCCTTCCAGGGCCTCGCGGGCGGCGGCCACGGCCGCGACCGCCTCGGACAGGCCCTTGGCCGGGAGCCGCGCGGCCGCCGCCGCGAGCGCGTCGGCCCGGTCCCGGTTCGCGGCCAGGCCCGGGTGCCCGAGGACCGCCGTCACCAGGAGGTCCCGGCACCAGGTGAGCAACAGGTCCAGCGCCTCGCCCAGGCCCTCCCGCTCCCGCGCGATCTCGTCCGCCAGCTCCACGCAGGCGGCCGGGCCTTGCTCGAGGGCCGGGAAGAGCCGGCCGAGCAGCGCGTCCCGGTTCTCCAGAACCGCCCCGCCCGCCAGCGCCAGGGCGTCCCCGACGCTCCCCCTGGCCAGCGCGGCCAGCGCCGCCGCCCGGTCGGCGGCGATGCCACCGGCCGTCAGGTGCCGGGCGATCAAGGTCTCGGGGACCGGCCCGAAGGTGACGCCCTGGCACCGGGACACCACGGTCGGCAGAAGCCCGCCGACCTGCCGGGCGAGCAGGACGAACGTCGTCGGCCCCGCCGGCTCCTCCAGCGTCTTCAGGAGCGCGTTCTGGGCCTGCTCCGTCAGCGCCTCGGCCGGATCCACGAGGGCGAAGCGGCGTCTGCCCTCGTAGGGGCGGCGCGCCACCTCCTCCCGCAGGGCCCGGACCTGCTCGATCCGGACCGCGCCCTCCTCCGGGGTCACGAGGAGGACGTCGGGGTGGACCCCGGCGGTCACCTTCCGGCAGGCCGCACAGGCCCCGCAGGCGTCCCCATCGGGCAGGGGCCGCAGGCAGTTGGCCGCCTGGGCGAGCGCGGTCGCCACCCGGCGCTTGCCGACCCCCGGGGGCCCGAGGAACAGGTACGCGTGGGCCATCCGGTCCGCCCGGAGGGCCAGCCTCAGGAGGGCGACGGCCCGCTCGTGTCCCAGGATCCCTGCAAAGCCCATGAGCGTTCCAGGCGCGCCGGCCCCCTGTGGCCGGGAATCCTAGCACAACCGGAGGGCCGCGACAAACGGCCCGCGCCCGGTCCTTGGGCCGCCTCCGACGGCGTGGTAGACTGGCCCGCCCGCGGGACCGGCGCGGGGAAGACGGGAGGCCGGATGCGCCTGCGCGAGGGGGTTCTGCTTGCCTTCGAGGGGATCGATGGGGCGGGCAAGACGACCCAGGCGCGGCGGCTGGAGGCGAGCCTGCGGGAGACGGGCTACCCGGTCCTGTATACCCGTGAGCCGACGGGCGGTCCCACCGGCCGTCGCATCCGGGCCCTGATCGCCGCCGGCCGCGGCGGGCTCCGTCCCGAGGAAGAACTCGACCTGTTCGTCCGGGACCGGCAGGAGCACGTGGCCGCCGTCATCCGACCCGCCCTCGAGCGCCACGAGGTCGTCCTCCTGGACCGGTACTACTTCTCGACGATGGCCTACCAAGGAGCGCTCGGGCTGGACCCGGAGGCGATCCGCCGGCTGAACGAGGCCTTCGCGCCGCGCCCGCACCTCACCTTCGTCCTCGACCTCCCTCCCGGGGACGGCCTCGACCGGATCCGCGGGAGCCGCCCGGCCGCCCCGGACACCTTCGAGCGGGAGGAGTACCTGGAGCGGGTCCGCGCCCTCTTCGCGAATCTCCGCGGCCCCGACATCCTCCACCTCGACGCGACGCGGCCGGCCG
>JACPAU010000235.1 GCA_016180705.1 Candidatus Methylomirabilota bacterium | reverse complement strand
GGCGCGGATCTCGTCGCCCTGGCCGCGCTCACCCGCCACTTCAGGCGCCTCCGGCCCGACCTGGTCCACACCCACACGGCCAAGGCCGGGGCGCTCGGGCGGGTGGCCGCCCTGCTCGCCGGGGTCCCGGTCCGCGTCCACACCTTCCACGGCAATGTCCTCATGGGCTACTTTCGCCCGACCGCGACCGCCCTCTTCCGCCGCATCGAGGCGGCGCTCGCCCGCCGGACGGACCTCCTGATCGCCGTGAGCCCGAGGCAGCGCGAGGAGCTCATCGGCCTCGGGGTGGCGGAGCCCGACCGCATCGCCGTCATCCCCCTCGGTCTGGACCTGGCGCCGTTTCTCACCTGCGCCGCCCACGCCGGACGCCTCCGGGAGGAGTTGCACGTTTCCCCCCGGACCCCGCTGGTGGGCCTGGTGGCGCGCCTGGTCCCAATCAAGGGCGTGGACCTCTTCCTCCGGGCGGCGGCGCTGCTGCGCGAACGCCTCCCGGAGGTCCGGTTCCTCATCGCCGGGGACGGGCCGGAGCGGGAGGCCCTCGAGCGGCAGGCGGCCGCCCTCGGGCTCACGGGGGCGGTCCGCTTCCTGGGGTGGCGCCACGACCTGCCGGCCCTCTACGCCGACCTGGACCTGCTGGCGCTCTCCTCGCGGAACGAAGGGACCCCTGTCAGCCTCCTGGAGGGGATGGCGGCGGGCGTGCCGGTGGTGGCGACGGCGGTGGGCGGCGTGCCGGACCTCGTGCAGGACCGGGTGAGGGGGCGGCTGACCCCGCCCGGCGACGCCGCAGCCCTCGCCTCGGCCATGGCGGAGGCCCTGGCCGACCGCCGGGCCGCGGCGGCCTATGCGGCCGCGGCCCGGAATGCCGTCTTCCCGAAGCACGACGTCAAGGCCTTGATCGCCGGCATGCGGGCATGCTATACGCGGCTCCTGAGCGGGGAGGCGACGGGGAGGGGCGCATGCGCATCCTGGTGACGGGCGGGGCAGGCTACATCGGCTCGCACCTAGTGGACCACCTGCTCGGGCAGGGCCACGAGGTGGTGGTCCTGGACAACCTGTCCACGGGGAAGATCGCCAACATCGCGCACCACCTAGAGAATCCCCGCTTCCGGTTCGTCAACGACAGCGTCCTCAACGAGGCCCTGGTGGAGGAACTGACCCGGGGGGCCGTCCTCGTCTACCACCTGGCAGCCGCGGTGGGCGTCCGGCATATCGTGGCCGACCCCCTGCACGCCGTCCTGACGAACGTCCGGGGGACGGAGCTCGTCCTGCAGGCGGCCTACAAGCACTGGCGCAAGGTCGTCCTCGCCTCCACCTCGGAGATCTACGGGAAGGCGCAGAAGGTGCCCTTCGAGGAGACGGACGACCGGGTCCTGGGGGCGACCGAGGTCCCCCGCTGGTCCTACTCGACGGCCAAGGCGGTGGACGAGCACCTCGCCTTCGCCTACGCCCACCGCGGCCTCCCGGTGGCCATCGTCCGCTACTTCAACTCGTACGGGGAGCGGTTGGACCCGCGAGGCTACGGCAGCGTCATCGCCACCTTCATTCGGCAGGCGCTGGCCGGCGAGCCGCTCACGGTCCACGGGGACGGGCAGCAGACCCGCGCCTTCACCTACATCAGCGACACGATCCAGGGGACCGTCCTGGCGGGGGAGGTCCGGGCCGGGGAAGGGCAGGTCTTCAACATCGGCAGCCCGACCGAGATCGCCATCGGCGAGCTGGCCCGCCTCATCAAGCGGCTGACCGGCTCCGCCTCGCCGCTCGTCACGGTCCCCTACGCGGCCGTATACGGGCCGGGCTTCGAGGACACCCGGCGCCGCCTCCCGTCCATCGCGCGGGCCCAGCGGGTCCTGGGGTACGCCCCGAAGGTCTCCCTCGAGGACGGGCTGAAGCGAACGGTAGCCTGGTGTCAGGAGCACCATCGCTCCTGAGGCGCACGAGACGCGCCGGAGGATCGCCGTGGACCTCCTCGAGAAGATCCGGGGCCGGACGGTGACGGTGGGGATCATCGGCCTCGGGTACGTGGGCCTCCCCTTCGCGGTGGAATTCGCCCGGGCCGGGGTGCGGGTCCTCGGGATCGACGTGGACCGGGAGAAGGTGGAGCGCGTCCGGCGGGCGGAGTCCTACATCCCCGACGTCCCCTCCGCCGCGCTCGAGCAGGTGGTCCGGGCCGGCCGGCTCGCCGCCCACGACGACTACGCCCCCCTCCGCGAGGCGGACGCCGCGTTCATCTGCGTCCCGACTCCCTTCACCCGGGCCAAGGCCCCCGACATCTCCTACGTCGAGGCGGCGGCCCGGGCGCTCAGCGGCGTCCTGCACCGGGACATGCTCGTGGTCCTCCAGAGCACCACCTACCCCGGGACCACCGAGGAGGTGGTCCAGCCGATCCTCGAGCAAAGCGGGCTCGCGGTCGGCCGGGATTTCTTCCTGGCCTTCTCCCCCGAGCGCATCGACCCGGGCAACAAGGTCTTCGGGGCCCGCAATACGCCCAAGGTGGTCGGCGGCGTGACGGCCGCCGACGCGGAGCGGGCGGCGGCCCTCTTCGGGCTCATCATTGACCCGAAGCAGATCCACATCGTCTCCGGACCCCGCGCGGCGGAGATGTGCAAGCTGCTCGAGAACACCTTCCGCTCCGTCAATATCGCCCTGGTGAACGAGCTGGCCAAGCTCTGCGACCGGATGGGCCTGGACATCTGGGAGGTCATCGAGGCCGCCGCGACGAAGCCGTTCGGGTTCATGCCCTTCACCCCCGGCGTCGGCGTGGGAGGGCACTGCATTCCCGTGGACCCGTACTTCCTCTCCTGGAAGGCCCGGGAGTACAACTTCTACACCAAGTTCATCGAGCTGGCGGCCGAGGTGAACCAGTCGATGCCCTACTACACCGTCCACCGCCT
>JACPAU010000234.1 GCA_016180705.1 Candidatus Methylomirabilota bacterium | reverse complement strand
TGGAGTCATGTGCTCGGGGTCGGTCGTCATGCGTCGGGTGAGAGGGGTGGCAGGTCCCTTGTGGGCGGTCGCGGTTGTGCCGGCGGCGGTTGCGGCCTGCGCCGGGGCCATGGAGCCCGCGGCCCTCGAGGGAGCGGTGCGCGCGGCCCCGGCCGTGCGGTGCCGCGCGCCGGAGGAGACCGCGGCCTACAGGGTGACCTTCGCCGCGACCTGGAGCGCGGCCACGCATCCGGAGGGTTTCCCATCGGATGCGCACTTCTCCGACCTCATCGGGGCGACCCACAGCGCGGACTGGACGATGTGGGCGCAGGGGGGGACGGCGGCGGAGGGGATCGAGCAGATGGCGGAGCGCGGGAAGTCGAGGCCCCTCGACCGGGAGGTCGAAGCCGCGATCCGGGCCGGGCGTGCCGGGGAATGGCTGGCCGGGGACAACATCAGGCGGTCCCCGGGCTCCGTCAGCCTGGACTTCAAGGTGACCCGGACCTTCCCGCTGGTCTCCCTCGTCTCGATGCTGGCGCCCAGCCCGGACTGGTTCGTCGGGGTCGCCGGCCTCGACCTGTGCGAGAACCACCGCTGGGCGCCGGAGCGGACAGTCGTCCTGTACACCTACGATGCCGGAACGGACAGCGGGAGGACGTACACGGCCCCGGACGTGGACACGCAGCCCCGCGAGCCGATCCGGCGGATCGAGTGGGCGCCCTTCGCGGTCGGGGGGGAGGTCCGCCCGGTCGGGACCCTCACCCTCACCCGCCGCTGAGCGGGTCCGGCCGCCGCCGCGGCGCGTTCCCCGCGGGCCTTGCGCGGGGCGGACCGATCTGGCAGAATATCCGCCACCATGGCGGAGACCCTCCTCGAGAAAGTCTGGCGCGCCCACACGGTCCGGACGCTGCCGTCGGGGCAGACCCAGCTCCTCATCGGCCTGCACCTCGTCCACGAGGTCACGAGCCCGCAGGCCTTCCAGATGCTGCGCGAGGCCGGTCTCAAGGTCCGCTTTCCGGACCGCACCTTCGCCACCATTGATCACATCGTCCCTACCGCCTCCCAGCGCCGGCCGTTCGGAGACCTGCTGGCCGAGGAGATGACCGTCCACCTGGTCAGGAATTGCCGGGAGTTCGGGATCCCCCTCTTCGATCTGGACAGCGGCCGGCAGGGGATCGTCCACGTCATCGGCCCCGAACTCGGCCTGACCCAGCCCGGGATGACGATCGCCTGCGGCGACAGCCACACCTCCACCCACGGGGCGCTCGGTGCGCTCGCTTTCGGGATCGGGACGAGCCAGGTGCGGGACGTGCTGGCGAGTCAGTGCCTCGCCCTGAGCAAACCCAGGATCCGGCAAATCCGGGTGGAGGGGGGGCTCGCCCGCGGCGTGTACGCGAAGGACGTGATCCTGGCCATCATCAACCGGCTGGGGGTCAAGGGCGGGGTGGGCTACGCCTACGAGTACGCGGGGTCGGCGGTCGAGGCGATGTCCATGGAGGAGCGCCTCACGATCTGCAACATGAGCGTCGAGGCGGGCGCGCGGCTCGGCTACGTGAACCCCGACGCGACCACGTTCGCCTACCTCAAAGGACGCCCCTTCGCGCCGCCGGGGGAGGTTTTCGATCGGGCGGTGGCCTGGTGGCGGGGCATGGCGACCGACCCGGGCGCGCCCTTCGACGACGTGGCCCGTCTGGACGCCCAGGCCATCCAGCCCATGGTGACGTGGGGCATCAATCCCGGCCAGTCCGTGGGCGTGGGCGAGCGACTCCCGCACCCGTCCCAGGCTCCCGAGCCCGACCGGCCCGCGTGGGAGGAGGCCCTCGCCTTCATGGCGTTCGACCCCGGGCGGCCCGTCGCGGGCATCCCCATTGACGTGGCCTTCATCGGCTCGTGCACGAACGCCCGCCTCTCGGACCTGCGCGCCGCCGCCGAGGTCGTCCGCGGCCGCAAGGTCGCGCGCGCGGTCCGGGCGCTCGTCGTCCCCGGGTCCCAGGCCGTGGCGGCCGCGGCGGAGAGGGAGGGCCTGCACGAGATCTTCCTGGAGGCCGGGTTCGAGTGGCGGAAGGCCGGCTGTTCCCTCTGCCTCGGGATGAATGAGGACAAGCTGCAGGGCCGGGAGGTCTGCGCCTCCTCCAGCAACCGGAACTTCAAGGGCCGGCAGGGGAGCCCCACCGGCCGGACGCTCCTCATGAGCCCGGCGATGGTGGCCGCGGCGGCCGTCACCGGGTCCGTCGCCGACGTACGGGAGCTGCTCCGATGAATCAGGAGGACGTTCGGCGGCAGATCACCGGCCGCGCCATCCCCGTCCCCGGCAACGACATTGACACCGACCGGATCATCCCCGCCCGGTACCTGAAGAGCGTCACCTTCGAGGGCCTCGAGGAGCACGTCTTCGGCGACGACCGCCGGCAGAGCCCCGGCCACCCCTTCAACCAGGCCCGGTACCGCGGGGCCCGCGTCCTCGTGGTCGGCCAGAACTTCGGCTGCGGCTCCTCGCGGGAGCACGCCCCGGAGGCGCTGCGGCGCTGGGGGATCCGCGGCATCGTGGGGGGCTCCTTCGGGGAGATCTTCTTCGGCAACTGCGTCGCCCTCGGCATCCCGTGCCTCACGGTCCACCCGGAGGATAACGGCTGGCTGCTCGAGGCGGTTGCGCGGCAGCCCGAGCAGGAGGTCCTCCTCGACGTGGAGCAACGGCGCGTGCGCTGCGGGGAGCGCACCCTCCCCGCCGGGATCCCGGACGGGCCCCGCACCCTGTTCCTGACCGGCACCTGGGACGCCACCCGGGTCCTCCTCGACGCCGGGGAGGCGATCGACCGGGCCGCCAAGGGCCTCCCCTACGTCAGCGGCTACTGAGGCAGACGAGCAGCCTCTCCCCTACCATCTGCACCACCGATGGCGACGGCTCGTTCCCCCAGGG
>JACPAU010000233.1 GCA_016180705.1 Candidatus Methylomirabilota bacterium | reverse complement strand
CCGCCTCACGGCACCTTCAGCGCCCGCCACGCGGCCCGGCCGGCCCGCACCGCGCGCCGGGAGGCCAGCAGGCGGCGCCCCGCCCCGCCCCCGGCCACGTGGCAGTGGCAGATCGCCAGGGCGAGGGCGTCGGCGGCGTCCAGGGAGTCGGGGGGGTCCGGGAGGCGGAGCAGGCGGGTCACCATCCGCCGGACCTGCTCCTTCTCCGCCGAGCCGTAGCCGGTCACGGCGGCCTTCACCTCGCGGGGCGCGTACTCGAAGATCGTCAGGCCCTGCTCCACCGCCGCCAGCAGGGCCACCCCCCGCACCTGACCGAGCGTCAGCGCGCTCCGGACGTTGCGCGCGAAGAAGAGGCTCTCCACCGCCACGCAGGCCGGCCGGGAGCGGGCCATGAGTTCGACGAGCGCCGCGTAGATGCGCCGCAGCTTGTGGGGGCCCGGCTCGCGGGCAGCGGTCCGAACGGCGCCGCACCCCACGAGGGAGAGCCGCGTGCCCTGCTGCCGCACCAGGCCGTACCCCGTGACCGCCGTTCCGGGGTCGATGCCCAGGACGAGCACCCCTCCCCCGGCGCCGCCGCGCGGGGAGCCGTCAGCCGGAGACGGCGACCATGATGGATTCAGGGATGTCGAAGTTGGCGTAGACGTTCTGGACGTCGTCGTGGTCCTCCAGTTCCTCCATGAGCCGGAGCATCTGCTCCGCCGGCCTGCCGTCCAGCTTCACGGTGCTCTGGGGGATCATCGTGAGCTCGGCGCTGGGGATGGGGAACTTCGCCTTCGCGAGGGCCGCCCGCACCGCCTCGAACTCCTTCTCGCGGGGCGGCGTGAGGATCTCGAAGAGCCCCTCCTCCTGCCGCACGTCCTCCGCCCCGGCCTCCAGGGCGACGCCGAGGAGTCTTTCCTCGTCCACCCCCTTGGCGTCCACCTGGATGACCCCCTTCTTCTCGAACATCCAGCCGACGCAGCCCGACTCCCCCAGGTTGGCCCCGTGCTTGGCGAAGACCTTCCGGATCTCGGCTGCCGTCCGGTTCTTGTTGTCGGTGGTGACCGTCACCATCACGGCCACCCCGCCGGGGCCGTACCCCTCGTAGGTCAATTCCTCGTAGGTGACCCCCGGCAGCTCCCCCGTCCCCTTCTTGATGGCCCGCTCGATGTTGTCGGCGGGCATGTTGGCCGCCCGCGCCGCCTGGATGGCGGTTCGGAGCCGGGGGTTGCCGTCGGGGTCGCCCCCGCCCATCTTGGCCGCGATCGTGATCTCGCGGATCAGGCGGGTGAAGATCCGGCCGCGCGCCGCGTCCGCCTTGGCCTTCTTGTGCTTGATCCCGTGCCACTTGGAATGTCCGGACATGGTCGTGCTCCCCTTCCGTTTCGCGACGCTAGCACACCGTCCGCCCCGTTGGCAAAGGGAAACCGGCCCCGGAGAATTCCCTTGACAGGGCACGGCGACGAGAGTAGAAACACGGGCACGCGCAGGAGGCGCGAGCGACGATGCCGAGCAGCCGGTGGGTCTGGCGGTTCACCTTTACCGGCGTCTGCCCCGTGGGGGCGGACCCGGGACGCCGCTAGGCCGCCCGGCACCGTCCAGCCAGCCACGGGAGCAGACGCTGCCTCCCGTGGCTTTCGTGTTTCTGGGGCAAGCCACGGACCGGTGCCGTGGCTTTTCGCGTTTGGCGTCCCCGACGGGGAGGAGGGCGAGATGGTCATCGTGATGAAGCCGAGCGCGCGCGAGGAGGACCTCCGGGAGGTCACCGCGAAGGTGGAGGCCCTGGGGTATCACCCCCACGTGATCCGCGGGACGACCCGCAGCGTCGTCGCCGCCATCGGGGACGAGCGGGGCAAGGCCCGCCTCCAGGCGCTCGAGGCCATGGCCGGCGTGGAGAGCGTGGTCCCGATCCTGCAGCCGTTCAAGCTGGCGAGCCGCGAGACCCGGCCGGCGCGCACCGTCGTCCGGGTGGGCGCGCTCGAGATCGGCGGGGACCGGCTCCACGTCATCGCGGGGCCCTGCTCCGTTGAGTCGGAGGAACAACTCCTCACGGTGGCCCGCGCCGTGCGGGAGGCCGGGGCGACCATCCTGCGGGGCGGGGCCTTCAAGCCCCGCACCTCCCCCTACGCGTTCCAGGGGCTGGCGGAGGACGGGCTGAAACTCCTCGCCGCCGCCCGGGAGGCGACCGGGCTTGCGGTCGTCACGGAGGTCCTGAACCCCCGGGACCTGGACCTCGTGGCCCGGTACGCCGACGTCCTCCAGGTCGGGGCGCGGAACGTCCAGAACTTCGCCCTCCTGAAGGAGGTCGGGGAGACCCGCAAGCCGGTCCTCCTCAAGCGCGGGATGTCCACCACGATCCAGGAATACCTGATGTCGGCCGAGTACATCCTCTCGGCCGGCAACCACGACGTGATCCTCTGCGAGCGGGGGATCCGGACCTTCGAGACGGCCACCCGCTTCACCCTCGACCTGAACGCCATCCCGGTCCTCCGGAAGCTCACGCACCTGCCCGTCATCGTGGACCCGAGCCACGGCACCGGCCACTGGGAGTACGTGGCACCTCTCGCCAAGGCCGCCGTGGCCGTCGGGGCGGACGGGCTGATGATCGAGGTGCACCCGAAGCCGGAGGAGGCCCTCTCGGACGGCGTCCAGTCCCTGAAGCCGGCCCGGTTCGCCAGCCTCATGTCGGACCTGCAGGCGGTAGCCAAGGCGGTGGGACGGTATCTCTAGGGGGACGGGGGCGGTTCGGCCTTGGGCGGGCGGCCGGGTCTGGGCTAATACAAGCGACAGAACGAAAGTGACACCGTCCGGGTCCTGTCGCCGGCGCCACCCGGACGCTGGGTCACACAATGGATGTCGTTTGTATTAGAATCCCCGGTAAAAAGGGGGGGCCATGGGCAGACTGTCCCTGGACCAGATCCAGC
>JACPAU010000232.1 GCA_016180705.1 Candidatus Methylomirabilota bacterium | reverse complement strand
AAACTGACCGCAAAGCCACCCACGACGACGAGGGGCTCGCCGATCGGGAATTCGCGCAGGACGCGAAGGTTGGAGCCGACCGCGGGAGCGGCCAGCAGCGCGAGGACAAAGAAGAGGGGCGGGAGCGTGAGGACCAGCCTGCCGTACGGGTGCCGGCGCCAGGTCGCAGCCAGGACGGCGGCCCCCCGCCGAAGGGACCTGGGAAAGGGAGTATGCATCCTGCCTCCGGGAGCCGCACGCCTGCGGCGGCGCCCAGGAGCAACCGGCATTCCAGGATGCGGCCGTCACTCCCAGCCGCGGCCTTCCCCTGTTGATGAACGTGCTGCAGGTGCCTAACTACTTGACATTACGGCTAAAACAAAGATGGTCCTGCGAAGCATTGCTGAGAGAGGAGGGACGGAGCGCTCGCCTGCCTGGCAAGGCAAGAGAAGCGGATTGCGCGGATTGCCACGAAGAAGTGCCCGAGGTTTCCGCCGGTCGGGCGTTTGTCCCTTGCGTCGCCTTAGCCCGTCGCCTTCTGGGCGGTCCGCTCGAGGAAGCGCTGGAGCGTCACGATGAAGCGCTCCTGGTTGCTCTCCCCGATCTTCTCCTTCTCGTCGAAGGCCTCCACGGTGAAGACGAGGCGGCGGCCGTCCACCTCGGTGAGGCGCGCGTGCACCCGCACCTTCATCCCGACCGGCGTGGCCGCCAGGTGCTTCAAATTGACGATGGTCCCCACGGTGACCATCCCCGGCTCCAGGTGGGGATGGACCGCGTTGCAGGCCGCCTCCTCCACCCACTCGCAGAGCACCGGCGTGGAGAACACGTCCACGCCGGGGTTGCCGTGGTGGGTCGCCGTGTGCTGGGTCTCGACTTTGCGCGTGAACTCTGCGGTGAGCCCCGGCTTGACCGCCATCACTCCCTCCTCCCGGGCCGCGCCGCGGCGGGCCCGGACACGCCACCCCGTGGCTCCCCGCGCGCCGGCTCCGTCACGGCGCGCGGAGCACGAGGGGAAGCCCCCACCACCTCCAGTACGGAATGGCGACGAAGACGACCACGCCGGCCGTGAGGGCCAGCATCACCCACCCGAGGAGGAAGACCTCCCGGGGGGTGAAGCCCCCGGCCTCGTACACGATGAGGCTGGCACGATGAGGCTGGTCGCGGTCTGCACGGGATAGAAGATGACCGCGTCCACCGCCATGTTCAGGATGAGGCTGCACGCCAAAGGATCGAGGCCCAGGGCGGCCGCGAGCGGCGCCACGATCGGGATGAGCAGCGCGAGACACGCGGCGATGTTGGTCACCCCCAGGTGGACCAGCGCCGCGATTGCCACGAGCCCGGCGGCCACCGCGGCCGGGGGCGGGGCGGCGGCCAGCGCGCGCTCCGTGAGCAGCCGGGCGAACCAGGCCGCGGCCCCGCTGCTGACCAAGGCGGCGGCGAGCGAGAGGGAGGCTCCCAAGACGAACAAGATGGCCCAGGAGGTCCCCTGCTCGAAGTCCTTCCAGGTGAGGACGCCGACGCCGGGCAGCAGGAGCAGGACCGCCGCCACCAGCGCGGGGAGGGCCGGGCTCCAGCCGTGCCAGAAGTCGGTGAGCCAGAGGGCCGAGGCCAGCGCGACGGCGAGGACCGTCCGGGCTTCCGGCGCCGTGAAGGGCCGCCGGGGCTCGGAGACGGGAGGAGGAGCCAGAGCGCCGTCCCCCCGAGGAGCAGGAGGGTGTAGTACGGCACGCTCATCAGGGCAAACCAGCGCCACCACGTGACACCCCCGACGAGGGTCGCGGTGGTCATCGAGGACGTCCCGCCTGTGAGGAACGCCGACGAGAAGAGCGGGTGGAGCACGCCGAGGAACAGCATGACCGCCCGTGGGACACGGGCATCGGGGGCGACGCCCATCTGCTGGAAGACCTGCTGGTAGGCCGGCACCAGGACGGCGTTGCGGGTGATCGCCGAGGGCAGGATGAGGGCCAGCCCCGGGAGGAGGCTCGCCAGTTGCGGGAGCAGGCGGCCCGGGCGGCCGCGGGCCCGGGCGAGGAAGAGGCGCGCAGCCCGGGCGGCGAGGCCGCTCTTGAGGACCGCGACGCTCATCACCTGGACTCCGAGGAGAAAGAAGACGACCGGAGAGGTGAACCCGACGAAGGCCTGGGTGAGGGAGGGCAGACCGGCGGCCGCGCCGAGCAGGATGAGGAGCACGAGGGAACTCAGGGCCACCGGCAGGGCCTCGGTCGCCCACAGGACGACGGCCACCGCCACGATGGCCAGGACCTGCTGGCCGGAGGCGGTCAGCCCCTCGGGGGCGGGGGCGACGCGCACGGCCAGGTACGCCGCGGCCGCGAACAGGAGTCGCCCCCACCGGACCTCCACCCCCGTCGCCCCCATCCGCCCTCCCCGCCGACCGCTGTCGGATACCACGCCGGCCGCTCCGGTCGCAACTGGTTTTTCCCCGCCTTGACAGGGCCCGGCGCCCCGCCTAGAACATAGGGGCCATGGCCAAGCCCACCGTCCTCGTGACCCGCCCCCTGCCCGAGCCCGTCACGCGCCTGTTACGCCAGCACGCGTCCCTCACCGTCCACCGCCGGGACGCCCCCATCCCGCGCCGCCGCGTCCTGGAGGGGATCCGGGAGGCGACCGGCCTCGTCTGCATGGGGACGGACCGGATCGACGCGGAACTGCTTCAGGCGGGGCCGCGGCTCAGGGTCGTGGCGAACGTCGCCGTCGGCTACAACACCGTGGACGTGGCCGCGGCCACGAGCCTCGGGATCTGGGTCACGAACACGCCGGGCGTCCTCACCGAGACCACCGCGGACCTGGCCTGGGCGCTCCTGCTGGCCGTGGCCCGGCGAATCATCGAGGGGGACGCGTTCGTCCGCTCGGGGCGGTGGAAGATGTGGCAGTTTCAGCACCTGCTCGGGACCGACGTGTGGGGCAAGACGCTGGGGATCTGCGGGCCCGGCCGGATCGGCCAGGCGGTGGCGCGCCGGGGGCGGGGCCACGGGATGCGGATCCTCTACACGGGACGGCGGCGCCTGCCGGGGCCGGACGAGGCGGACCTGGGCGCCTACTTCGTGGAAAAGAGCACGCTCCTCAAGGAGGCGGACTTCGTCTCCCTGCACCTCCCCCTCACCCCCGAGACCACCCACTACATCGGGGCGCGCGAACTGCACCGGATGAAGCCCACGGCCTTTTTGATCAATACGACCCGGGGCCCCGTGGTGGACGAGAAGGCGCTGGTGAAGGCGCTGCGGGGCGGCTGGATCGCGGGGGCCGGCCTCGACGTGTTCGAGCGCGAGCCGGCCGTGGAGCCCGGCCTGCTGCGCCTCCGCAACGTGGTCCTCACGCCCCACGTCGGGAGCGCCACCGCCGAGACGCGGACCCGGATGGCCCTCCTGGCGGCGGAGAACTGCGTCGCGGTCCTGCGGGGGGAGCGGCCGCAGACGCCCGTGAACCCGGAAATCACGCCCCGGCCCCGCCCGCCCCGGTAACGCCTTGACAACATCGGGGGGCGCCCGTAGAGTGTGGCCGCTCACCCGAACCCAATTCCAAGCCGACGTCCACAGAAGGAGGGGGCCCGTGAAGCCGAAGGTCCTCGTCACGCGGAAGATCTTCGACGAGTCGCTCGAGCTGGTGGCGAAGCACTGCGAGGTCGAGAGCAATCAGCGGGACATCCCCTTCAGCCCGAAGCAACTGCTGCAGAAACTCAAGGGGAGAGACGGCGTCATCTGCCTGCTCACCGACATCATCTCCGACGAGGTGCTGGCCAAGAACCCGCAACTGAAGATCGTCTCCAACGTGGCCGTCGGCTACAACAACATTGACGTGAAGGCGGCCACCAGGCGGAAGGTGATGGTGACCAATACGCCGGGGGTCCTGGACGACACCACGGCGGACTTCACGTGGTGCCTGATCCTGGCCGCGGCGCGCGGTCTCGTCAGCGCCGACCGGACCTTTCGCTCCGGGAAGTGGAAGGGCTGGGGCGTGATGCAGTTCCTCGGGCACGACGTACACCACAAGACGTTGGGCATCTGCGGGCTGGGACGGATCGGCAAGGGGGTGGCGCGGCGGGCCAGGGGGTTCGAGATGCGGGTTCTCTACACCGACGCCGTCCGCGCCCAGGAGGCCGTCGAGCGGGAACTGGGGGTCACCTTCGTGGACAAGACGACGCTCCTGCGCGAATCGGACATCGTGACCCTGCACGTCCCTCTCTTCCCCGAGACCACCCACTACATCGGCGCGCCGGAACTGCGACTCATGAAGAAGACCGCGATCCTGATCAACGCGTCGCGGGGGCCGGTGGTCGACGAGAAGGCCCTGGTGAAGGCGCTGAAGGAAAACTGGATCGCGGGGGCAGGATTGGACGTGTACGAGAAGGAGCCGAAGCCGGCCCCGGGCTTGACCAAACTCCAGAACACGGCGCTCGCCCCCCACATCGCCAGCGCCTCCTACGACACCCGCCGGAAGATGTCGAACATGGCGGCGGCCAACTGCGTCGCCGGCCTCGCGGGCCAGCGCCCGCCGAACCTGGTGAACGCCGAGGTCTGGGGGCAGCGCTAGCGGTTGGAGGGAGTCATGGCGCAGCAGATCGGCTTCATCGGCCTCG
>JACPAU010000231.1 GCA_016180705.1 Candidatus Methylomirabilota bacterium | reverse complement strand
ATACGGCTGAGGTTGCGCGGAAAATTGCAGCGAGTGCAAGGCTAGAGACAATTGAATCTCGTTGCCCAAGCTTCAAGGAATTTCGAGAAGCAGTTCGCGACTGCTAGGTTTCCAGCTACTAAGCCAGACGGCGGAACTGACCCGCTCCCCCCAGGGATAGACCGCCGTGGGGATTTCCTGGAGCAAAATCGGCTGACCTTTTTGGGCATCGCTTGGTCACCCCCAATTCACCCATCGACCTCCTCAAAGGGTTGGGGGCTTCGTGCCAGCTCGCAAAGACCGCCGCCTTTACACTCCTCTGTCACGTGGGTAGAGTGAGCGCCGCCTCGGAGGGGGGATGGTCCTCGGGTTCAACGGCGCCACGACGCTCACGGCGGACCTGGGCACGGATATCCGGGCGGCGAAGGCCGCCGGCTATGGCTGCCTCGAAATCTGGGCGCCGAAGTTACTCGGGTACTTTGCCAACGGGAGCCTGAGCACCCTCCGGGACGATCTCAAGGAAGCCGGCCTGCCCGTCGCGACCCTGACGGTCATCGCCGTCCCGAGCCCGAAGCCCAAGAGGATGGGCCAGGTCGCCATGGAGACGGAGACGGTCCGGGTCTTGCGGACCCTCGCCGGGATTGCCGCAGAGCACCAGGTCCGCGTCGCCCTGGAATTCCTGGGCTTCGCGGACTGCTCCGTGAACACGCTCGAGGCCTGCTGGCGGGTCGTGAAGAAGGCGAACCGGCCCAATGTGGGCCTCGTCTTTGACACCTTCCACTTCCACGCAGGAAACTCCTCTCTCAAGAGCATCGCCGCTCTCGATCCGACGAGAATCTTGATGGTCCACCTGAACGACGTGATGCCGGGGCCCCGCGCCCGGCTGCACGATGCCCGCCGGCTCTACCCCGGCGACGGGGTCCTTCCTCTCACCCCCATCCTGCAGGCCCTCAGGGGGATCGGCTACGCCGGGCCTTTCTCGGTCGAGATCTTCCAGCCCCGCTATTGGCGGCAGGACCCGATGCAGGTGGCGGCCACCGCGTACAAGAAGGCGCGGGCCGTCCTGGAGGCTGCAGGATGGCACTGAGGGTCGGTATCCTCGGGGCGGGCTACATGGGGACGACGCACGCTAACATCCTCGCCCGCGACGACCGGGTGAAGGTCACGGCGGTGGCCGACATGGACCAGGCGCGGGCCGAGGCCCTCGCGCCGAAGGTCGGGGCGAAAACAGTCGCCTCGCTCGAGGCGCTCCTCGATACCGGCATCGAGGCCCTCTACGTCACGACCCCCAATACCGCGCACACGGAGCCGGTCCTCGCCGCCCTGGCGGCCGGCGTGCACGTCTTCTCGGAGAAGCCGATGGCGACGAGCCTCGCCGAGGCCCGGCGGATCCTGGAGGCCGCCTCCCGCGGCCCGGGCCTCTACCAGGTCGGGCACAACCGGCGCTTCGCCCCCGCCTACAAGGCGGCCAAGGCCCTCGTTGCCAGCCGGAGCCTGCGCGTGACCTCGGCCCACATCAAGATGAACCGGGGGGAGCTGCAGCAGCCCCCGTGGGTCGGCGACCGGGCCGTGACCGGGGGCTTCCTCTACGAGAGCACCATCCACCTCCTGGACATGGCCCGCTGGCTGCTCGGGGAGGTCGCCTGGGTCCAGGCGGCCGGCGGCTCCAACGTGTACCGGGAGCCGGACGACCTCTCCATGCTCCTCGGGTTCGCCTCCGGGGTGCACGCCGCCTTCACCTCCTGCGCCCACAGCACCTGGCTCTTTCCCTTCGAGCGGGTAGAGTTGTTCGGCGCCCACGCGGCGGTCGTGACCGAGGAGATGGAGCGGGTCCAGTTCGTCCCCGGCCTGGGGAAGCCGATCGAGACCCAGGAGTTCGGCCCGCTGCCGGTCCCCGAGAAGTGGGGATACGCGGAGGAGGACCGCCTGTTCGTGGAGGCGGTGCTCACGCGCGGCACCCCGCCGGTGACCGCAGAGGACGGCTACCGGTCGGTGGAACTCGTGGAAGCCTGCTACCGGAGCCTGATGCAGGGAGAGCGGGTCACGCTTCCCCTTCCCTGAGGAGACCCGATGGCGAAGATGCCGGGCCTGGTCTTCGAGGGGGGCGGCCGACTCACCCTGAAGGAGATGCCGGTCCCGCGCGTCGAGGCCGACGACCAGGTCCTCCTGAAGGTAGAGGCCGCCAGCATCTGCGGCACCGACCTCCAGATCCTCCGGGTGCCGCCGGGGCATCCGGCCACGCCCGGGATCATCCTCTCCCACGAGTACACCGGGGAGGTCCTGGAGGCCGGAGACCGGGTGCAGTTCCTCAAGCAGGGCGACCGGGTCGTCGTGGACCCGAACCTGACCTGCGGCCAGTGCCCTTACTGCCGGATGGGGCGGACCAACCTCTGCGAGCAGATGACGACGCTCGGCATCTTCCTCCACGGAGGCTTCGCGCCGTTCAACGTGGCCCCGGTCCGGGCCCTGCACAGGATCGGGCCGCGGACGCCGGGCGAGATGGCCGTCTTCGCCGAGCCGCTCTCCTGCATCGTGAACGGCGTGCGGCGCGTGGCCCTGCAACCCGGGGAGTCGGTCCTCGTCCTCGGGGCGGGCCCGATCGGCCTCTATTTCATCCAGATGTTCCGGGCGGCCGGCGCGGGGAAGATCCTGGCGGCCGAGGTTCAGCCCTTCCGGGCGGAGATGGCGCGACGGCTCGGCGCCCACCAGGTCATTGACCCGACCAAAGCGAACCTGGCGGCCGCGGTGCGGGAGGCCACGGGCATCGGGGCGGACGCCGTCGTGGACGCCGTGGGGACGCTCATGGCGGAGGCGCTCGCGTGCGTGCGGCGGGGCGGCCGGATCCTCCTCTTTGGGATGAACACCCAGGCCCACCCGGCCATCCCGCAGCACGACATCACGCGCTACGAGGTGGAGGTCGTGGGTACGTTCATCTCGCGCCACACCTTTCCCGCCGCCATCCAGATCATCGAGAGCGGCGTCCTCGACCTGCCGGCCATGGTGACCCACCGGCTCCCGCTGCGGGCGGCGGAGGAGGGGTTCGCCGCCATGCGCGCCGGCAGCGGAATCAAGGTCATCGTGGACCCGCAGCGGGAGCGCTAAGGGCTTGACGCAGGGGGGAGGGCGAGGCTAAGGTAGGGATACACAGACGCGGGAGCTCGGGGAACCGGGCTGAGAGGGCAGCTAGCCCGCTGCCGACCGCCTGAACCTGACCTGGGTAATGCCAGCGTAGGGAGCCCCCGGAATCCTGAGGCCGCTGGGTTATCCCGGCGGCCTTTTGCTTTGGCCGCCGGGGAGGAGGCGTCGCAATGAAGACCGCACGAAGACACCCGGTGACGCGCAAGATCTACCTCGACGGGAGGACCCCCGGCGTGCGGGTCCCCATGCGCGAGGTCCTGCTCACCTCGGACGACCCGCCGGTCCGCCTCTACGACACCAGCGGGCCCTACACCGACCCGGCCTTCACCCCGGATCTCC
>JACPAU010000230.1 GCA_016180705.1 Candidatus Methylomirabilota bacterium | reverse complement strand
GGCGAAGCCGATGCCCGGGGTGGGCGGCCCCCCCAGTTCCTCCACCAGGCCGTCGTAGCGCCCGCCCCCGGCCACCGCGTTCTGGGCCCCGAGTTCCGGGTTGACGAACTCGAAGGTGGTCCGCGTGTAGTAGTCCAGGCCGCGGACCAGCCGGTCATTCAGCCTGAAGTCAATCTTCAGGAGGGCGAGGAGGCTCTGCACCTCGCGGAAGTGCTCCTCGCAGGCGGCGCAGAGCATGGCGGAGGGCTTGGGGGCCTCCCCCGCCACCGCCCGGCATTTCTCCACCTTGCAGTCGAGGATCCGCAGGGGGTTCCGCTCCAGCCGGACGTGGCAGTCGGCGCAGAGGTCCGCGCGGCGGGACCGCATGTAGGCGGCGAAGCGCTCCCGGAAGGCGGGGCGGCAGACGGCGTCCCCGATGCTGTTGAGTTCGAGGACCAGGCCGCGCACCTCCAGGGCCTCGAAGAGGTGGGTGAGGAGGGCCAGGATCTCGGCGTCCACGGCCGGTGTGCCGAGCCCGATCGCCTCCGCCCCGATCTGGTGGAACTGCCGGAACCGGCCGGCCTGCGGCCGCTCGTGGCGGAACATGGGGCCGAGGTAGTACACCTTCAGGAGGGGCCCGCGGGTGTCGAGGCGGTGCTCCAGGTAGGCCCGGATGACGGGCGCCGTCCCCTCCGGCCGCAGCGTGAGCGACTCCCCGCCCCGGTCCTGGAAGGTGTACATCTCCTTCTCGACGATGTCGGTCCCGGCCCCGATGCTCCGGACGAACAGGTCGGTCCGCTCGAAGACGGGCGTCCGGATCTCCTGGTAGCCGTAGGCGGCCATGAGCCGGCGCGTCGCCGCCTCCACCCGGTGCCAGGCGGCGACCTGCTCGGGAAGGATGTCGGGGGCGCCCCGGATCCCCCGGATGGTGGACTTGCCTCGCGGCATCGCGCCTCCTCAGGCGAGAGGAACGGGTCGGGCCGTAGCCTTGAAGCGGGCGGCGTACGCGCGCCAGGCAGCGGCGGCCGCCGCCAGGCGCTCCCGCTCCCCGGGCGTCAGGGGGCGCAGGACGCGGGCGGGAACCCCCGCGGCTAACGCGGCGGCGGGGATGCGGGTGCCGGCGGTGACGAGCGCCCCCGGCGCCACCCAGGCTCCCGCCTCCACCACGGCTCCGTCCAGGATCACCGCTCCCGCCCCGACCGTGACCCCATCCTCGAGGACGCACCCGTGCAGGATGGCGCCCGGCCCCGCGACGACGCCCGCGCCGACCTCGAGCGGGAAGCGGCCCCCGGTCACGTGCCCCACCGTCCCGGCCAAGATCTGCGTCCCCGCCCCCACCCGGATGCGGTGCACGTCCCCCCGGAGCACGGTCCCCGCCCAACAGGCAACACCCGCCTCGAGGCAGACGTCGCCCAGCACGTCGGCGACGGGCGTCACCAGGGCCGCGGCCGCGATCTGGGGTACCACGCCCCGGAAGGAACGGATCACGGAGCGCCCTCGGGGGGGAGGGGGCGGGCGCCCCTCACGGGTGCCCCTCAGTAGATGGGTTTGCGGTCGAAGCGATGGGCGGCCTCGATGAAGCGGACGGTGCCGGAGCGGTAGCGCATCACCACCGAGTGGGTCCGGGCCCCCCCGCCGAAGAACCGGACGCCCTTCAGAAAGTCCCCGTCGGTCACCCCGGTGGCCGCGAACATGATATCGGGCCCCTTGGCCAGGTCGCTGATCTTGAAGACCTGCTGGATGTCCTTGACCCCCATGGCGGCCGCCCGCTGCGTCTCCTCCTCGTGGCGCGGCTTGAGGCGCGCCTGCATGTCCCCGCCCAGGCACTGCAGCGCCGCCGCCGCCAGCACCCCCTCCGGGGCGCCGCCGATCCCCATCAGGACGTCCACCCCCGACTGATCGAAGGCGGTGGCCACGGCGGCGGACAGGTCGCCGTCCTGGATCAACTTGATCCGGGCGCCCACCTCGCGCACCTGCCGGATGAGGTCCTGGTGCCGGGGGCGGTCGAGGACGACGACCGTCAGGTCCTCGACGTAGCACTTCATCGCGTCGGCGATGGCCTGGAGGTTGTCGGCGGCAGAGGCCGTGACGTCAATGGCCCCGAGGGCCCGCGGGCCGACGGCGATCTTGTCCATGTAGATGTCGGGGGCGTGGAGGAAGCACCCCTTTTCCGCGATGGCGACCACGGCGATCGCGTTGGCCCGGCCCTGGGCGACGATGGCGGTCCCCTCGAGGGGGTCCAGGGCCACGTCCAGCTCGGGCTCCCCGCCGCTCCCCACGCGCTCCCCGATGTAGAGCATCGGGGCCTTGTCCCGCTCCCCTTCCCCGATCACCACCGTCCCGCTGAAGGAGACGGCGTCGAAGGCCCGCCGCATCGCGTCCACGGCGGCCTGGTCGGCGGCCTTCTCGTTCCCGCGCCCCATCCACCGGGCGGAAGCGAGCGCCGCCGCCTCGGTCACCCGCACGACCTCCAGGGCCAGGTTTCGCTCCACGCCCCCCTCCCCCGCGTGTAGAGTCCGTCGCGCATGCCCGCTCGGCGAAAGCGAGCGAAGTCTAGCCAGCATGGGGCGGAGTGTCAAGGGGCAGGCCGTGCCTGGCCCCTTGAACGGCGCGGAATTATGTGGTAGAAGAAAGGCGTTCCGGCCGAAGGGGCAGGGCCCGTGCGGTGGCCGGACCATCTTCTGACCTGCCGCAACTTCCTCTGGTGGTTCGCCAGATGTCCTCGCAGTGGAGCGGGAGTGAAGGGAGGGAGCCATGGCTGACACCAAAAAACTCACCCTGAGCGTCATCAAGGCCGACGTCGGCAGTTACACCGGGCACAACCGGGTCCACCCGGACCTGATGGCCAGGGCCCAGGACTCCCTGAAGGAGGCGGTGAAGACGGGGACCCTCATTGACGGCCAGGCCATGCGGTGCGGCGATGACATTGACCTCATCATGACCCACCGGAGAGGGGTGGA
>JACPAU010000079.1 GCA_016180705.1 Candidatus Methylomirabilota bacterium | reverse complement strand
GCCGGTCCGGCTGATGGACCAGATCAGCCGGCAGCTCCCGAACGAGGTGTGGCTCACCGGCCTCCGGGAGACGGGGGGGCGGGTCACCCTCCAGGGGTTTGCCTTTACCGACTTTGCCATTGCCGAATACATGACCCGGCTCAAGCGGGATGGGGGCCTTTTCAGCGAGGTCGAGCTCTCCTTCTCGGAGCGCACGGAGGTCCAGAAGGTTCCCGTGAAGCGCTTCGAGCTGACGCTGCGGGTCAAGACCTAAGGGGGCGCCATGGATCTCCGGGGCCAGCTCGAAGGTCTATTCGCGAACATCCCCAAGCGCCAGCTGTACGTGCTGCTCGCCCTGGCCGGCATCGGCCTCCTGTACGCGTGGTGGGCCCTGCTGTTCAAGCCGGCCTGGGACGAAGTGGACCGGCTCCAGAGGCAGCTGGATACCCTTGTGCTGCAGCTCAACCAGAAGCGGCGGATTGCGGCCAACCTCCCGCAGCGGCTGCCCGAAGAGAAGGAGATCCCCACCCTCCTCACCCAGGTCAACAGCCTCGGGGAAGAGTCCGGGCTCGTGTTCACCCTCTTCCGCCCCCAGGCTGCGGTCAAGAAGGACTTTTACGCCGAGGTACCCATTCAGGTCCGCGTCGAGGGGAGCTTCCACTCCCTGGGCGCTTTCTTCGACCGGATCGGGAAGATGGACCGGATCGTGAACATCGGGACGCTGAACGTGACGCCCGCGCCCGCCGCAAGGGCGGGCGGGCAGCGGCGCGCGCCCGACATGTCCATCATAGCCGACTTCAGCGCCACCACCTTCACGTTCGTCGCGACGGGAGGCTAGACGTGGTGCTGACGGGGCATTCGGGCCGGGGCGGCGGGGCGCGACGGCCGGTCGCCGTGGCCAGCGCGGCGGCGATTGCCGCTCTCCTCCTCGCCACGGTCGCATGCTCTCGGGAGACCCCGGCCCCGGCCGCCCCACCCACTCGACCCGCGGTCGCCCCGCCGCCCGCCGCGCCCGCGGCCAAGCCGGCCACGGCCGTGGAGCCCCGGTTCACGTACCAAGCCGAGGGCCGGCGGGACCCCTTCCGGAACATCCTCGATTCCCGGGTCGTGGAAGAGGGGGCCGAGGGGATCGACTTCAGCAGCCTGAAGGTGGCGGGAATCATCTGGCAGCGGCGGTCCTATTTCGCCCTGGTGGAGACGGCCGACGGACTGGGCCACATCCTCCGCGTGAACGACCCGCTGGGGAAGACCGGGCGGGTCCGCCAGATCACGCCGGAGGGGGTCGTGATCGAAGTCCGAGCCAAGGACTTCAGCGGCCGGCTCCAGACCCGGATGATCACCCTGGAGATGAAGCGGGACGAGAATCCCCTGGAGATCAAGAAAGACAACGCTCCACAACCGCCACAATCGGAGGAGAAGAAGGAGGACAGCCAATGAGGGCCACGCGCTCAGGGGAGGTAGCGGGGCGCCTGCTCCCGGCGCTGCTGGGGGTGGCGTTGCTCGCTGCCTGCGCCGGGCCGGCGGCGGTGAGCGAGCCGACGCCGGAGGAGCCGACCGCCGTGGCCGCGGCGCCGGAAGCACCCGCCCTGGAGCCGCCGGCGCCCGAGGCGGTCCCCACCCCCACGGAAGAGGAGCGGGCAGCGGCCGAGAAGGCCATGCGGGAGGCGGAGGAGGCAGCCAAGCCGGTGCCGCCGGCCGAGCCCGCCCGGCCCGCCGGCCCCGTGACGGTCACCGGGATCGAGATCCGGGACGCGGAGCCCACCGCGGCGGTCGTCGTCCTCACGGGCGAAGGGTCGTTCGGGAGCTACGAGTCCTTCTCCTTGCCGGAGCCCCCTCGGCTCGTGATTGACGTACCGGAAGCCACGTACGCCGTGAAGCGGCCGGCCGCACTGCCGAAGGAAGGGCCGATCAAGCGTCTCCGCTCGACCCAGTACAAGGTAAAGCCGGTCCGCACCGTCCGGCTCGTCCTGGATTTGGCCGGGAACCTTCCCTACCAGGTGCAGGTACGGAACGGGCAGTTGCACGTCCTCATCGGGGATGCGATCGCCCGGGCGGCGGCCCCCGAGGCGCCGGCCCCGGTGGCGGAGGCGCCCGCTGCGCCCGCGCCTGCGGCCCCGGCCCCTCCGGTTCTCGCCGAGGGGGAGGGAAAGGTCACGAACGTGACCTTCCGGCCCGCGGACGGGAAGGCGCAGATCGTGATCCAGACCGAGGGTCAGGTCTCCTTCAACCTCACCGAGTTGAAGGACCCGCCGAAGTTGGTGGTGGATGTGGCCGGGGCGTCGATCGGCGCCGGCGTGAGCCGGAGCCTGGAGGTCGCCCAGATGCCCGGGCCTGTCGAGCGCGTGCGCGCGGCGCAGTTCCGCACCCAGCCGGAGAAGGTGGTCCGGGTCGTGGCGGACCTGAAGCAGCGGGTCCGGTACGAGGCGCTCCAGTCGCCCACCGGCATCACGCTCGAGATGAGCGAGCCGATGGTCGCGGCTCCGGCGGTCCCGGCGCCCCCCGCCCCGCCGGTGATGGCGGAAACACCCCGGCCGGTGGCGCCGGCTCCAGTCCCCGCGGCCCCCGCGCCGGAGCCCGCTCCCGCGGCGCCCGCGGTGCTCCCGCCGACCCCGCCCGCTCCTGGGCCGGTGGCGGCTCGGCCGGCCGCACCGGCGCCCCCACGCCGCGGCCGTCTCTCGATGGACTTCAAGGACGCGGACATCAACAATCTCCTCCGGATCATCGCGGAGGTGAGCGGCCAGAACATCGTGGCCGGCGATGAGGTGAAGGGGAAGGTTACGGTCCGCCTGGTGGACGTGGACTGGGAGAAGGCGCTGGAGACGATCCTCCGGATCAACAACCTCGACTACATCTGGGAGGAGAACATCATCCGGGTCGCGTCCCGGGCCAAGCTCGAGGCGGAGGCCTCCTCCCGCGCCAAGGCCGCCCTCGCGGTTCAGGACGTGAAGCGGGCGGCCCCGCTCAGGACCGCGATCCTCAACGTGAACTATGCCCGGCCCGCCGATGTGGTGAAGGCCCTCGACAAGATCAAGACCCCGGGCCGGGGGAGCATCTCCGTCGACGACCGGACCGCCTCCCTCATCATCGAGGACACCGAGGAGACGATCCAGAAGATGCGGGAGCTGCTGGTCCGACTCGATGTCCCCACCCCGCAGGTCATGATCGAAGCCCGGCTCGTGGAGATCTCCGCCAACCATTCGCGGGAGCTGGGGATCGAGTGGGGCGGGCGCTACAACCCCAAGTTCGACGGCTCCGGCATCGGGATCTCGGACATTTTCGGCGCGGCGGCCGGGGCCGTGACCAACCTCGCCACGGCCACGGGGACCGGTATCCTCGCGGGGCAGGGCATCCCCCGGGTCATCAACCTGCCGACGACCAATACCGCCGGGGGGATCGGCATCACGGTCGGCAAGGCGGACGGCTCGCTCGTCCTCGGCGCCCG
>JACPAU010000078.1 GCA_016180705.1 Candidatus Methylomirabilota bacterium | reverse complement strand
CGGAGTTTTGCACAGAGGTCAGCAAAGTCCCGGATCGGCTCTGCGAAGGCGCGAAGCGCAGTCAGCGAGTCGCCCCCTTCCCTGCGGATCGTGATCCCTCCCTCGCAAAAGAGCCATTGGAGCGCGTGCGGATTGCGGACCAGGAGCGTTGTGAAGTAGGGAGAGAGGGCAAAGGCACTGGCCAAGGTCCCGAGGGCCCGGTCGTCCCCACGGAGAGCGCCCAGGACCGATCCGGGAGCAGAGGCGACGCTTTCAAAGCCATGGAGGGCCAGGTCAGGATCGGGGGAGGAGGCACAGAGGGAGAGCAGCATAGGGAGGGCATCCCGCATCGCCTCCTGCTGGTGGAGGTGCCTCAGATTGACGAGGACCCTCTGCGGTTCCGCAAAGCCCATCTCCTTCAGGAGAGGCGGAATGCCTTTCCACCGCTTCGCCCTCAGCGCGGAACCGATGCGGGCCTGAAGGTTCATCCTGTCCTTTGCGCGGCAGAGAAGAGGGTCATGTCGAGCCTGTTGCCAAGATGAGGACGGGACGATTATACTGGCGATGAATCCTGGCGGTCCAGTAGCGCTCATCCGACTGCGATCATTCGCAGCCATTTCGAACCGCTGGTTCCCTGGCAGACACGAGCATGAGTGCGGCATCGCCGTCCAGACGGTGACGGCGCGGGCCCTGCGGGCGGCACCGCAAGGCCCGTTTGGCTTAGGCGCCGCGCACAGCGGCGGCGGGAGGGGAGCGATGGGAGCGGAGCCGGGCTGGGGCCTGTCCACGCTGAGCGTGCACGGGGCGGGGCCGGGGACGGACGCCGAGCGGCTCACCCCCTCCACACCCACCGTCCAGCCCATCTACCAGACCTCGGTCTACAGCTTTCCCGACTTGGCCAGCCTCGATGCCGTCCAGGACGGGACGGCCGAAGGGTACATCTACGGGCGGTACGGGCTGCCGAACCACACGGCCCTGGAGCGAGCGGTGGCAGCGCTGGAAGGGGGCGAGGCGGCGCTCGCCTGCGCCTCCGGGATGGGGGCCACCGCGGCGGCGCTGCTCGCGGCACTCTCGGGCGGGGGAAAGGTCGCCGCGGCGCGCGACGTGTACGGCGGCACCTACGGCCTGCTCGAGGAGCTGGGCCGCTTCGGGGTGAAGACCGTCTGGGTGGACGCGGGGAGGATGTCGGAGGTGGAGGCGGCGCTTGCCGAGGGGTGCCGGCTCCTCCTGGTCGAGACGATCTCGAACCCGCTCGTCAAGGTTGCGGACCTGCCGGCATTGGCCGCGGCGGCCCATCGGGCCGGGGCCTTCCTTCTGGTGGACAACACGTTCGCCACCCCCTGTCTCTGCCGGCCGCTGTCGCTCGGCGCCGATGCGGTCTACCACAGCGCCACGAAGTTCCTCGGGGGCCACAGCGATCTGACCGCAGGCGTCCTCGTGGGCACGGCGCCTTTCATCCGCGACGCTCGGCGGGTCGCCATGCGGTTCGGGCCCACACTCGGCCCGCACGACGCCTGGCTCGCCGTGCGGGGCATGAAGACCCTGGACCTGCGGATGGCGCGCACGGGCGAGAATGCCCTGGTGCTGGCAACCTTCCTCGCGAAACACCCGAAGGTGGCGGCGGTCCGCCAAGCCGGGACCATCGCCGCCATCGAGCTGGCCGCCTCGGACGCGGGCTACTTGAGCGCCCTGGCCCCCCGCCTCAAGCGCTTCTATCTCTCCCGCGGCGCGCTCCTGCGCCCGCTGGGCAACGTGGTCTACCTCCTGCCTCCCTACTGCTCCACCGAGGCGGACCTGCGCGGGACCTATGACCTCATCGAAGAGTCCCTGGCCCTGGCCTGAGCCCTCGGCCGACACAGCGCGACCTCGGCACCGGCGCAACGCCAGTTGACCGTCGCCCCCCGTGTCAACTCACGTAAGAATGTTCCCGAAATAGTCGTCGTCGGCCGGTCCTTTCTCTTTTTGGCTACTTTTTCTCTTTGTGGACGGCGGTGGATAAGGGGCATAACTCAGCGGGTCCCGAAGTACCGGTCCTTCCACGCGCCCCTGCGTATCCGGTCCACGTCGATGTTCTGCGCCCGCTCGTAGAGCGCCGCGGGAAGATTGTCCTCGAGCGCGAGCTCGTCCCAGCGGGGCTTCGCGGCGGGGACATGCGAGGCGGGAGCGGCCTTGATCAGGCCCCGCGACGCCAGCTTCCAGATCCCCCGCAGCTTGCGGTCCACCGTCTTGGAAAGCTCGAAGGGATCAAGCCGCCCCCTGAGCCGACGCAACTCATCGAGCTTGTCACGGTCGCCCTGTCCCGACTCGAGCAGGCGGTCCAGCGGCGTCTTGGCCTCCTCGTAGACCCGCTTGATCTTGGAGCCCACGCGCACCTTATTGGCCAGCTTCACCGACGGCAGGAACAGGTTCGCCAGAAGCCGCCACTCGCCCTGGTAGAGCGCGTTCATCGCCTCCACGGCCTCCCGGCTGTCGTAGCGCTCCCACCCGATCAGACGCCGCACGTGCGTCCCGTTCTTCTGCTCGATGTGCGCCTGGTCGTCCTTCTTGTAGGGACGGCTTCGGAACCGCTGCACGCCGGTCTTGCGGCAGTAGCGGTCGAGCTCATAGTTGATGAACTCCTCCCCGTTGTCGGTGTCCATCCCCTTGAGCCCGAAGGGCTGCGCCCGCCGCATCTCGTCGGTCAGCTCCACAACGGCCTCGGCGCTCTTGCCCAGCATCGCCCGCATCTCGACCCAGCCCGAGAACAGGTCGACCTGATTGAGCGTGTAGGCGAACAGCCCCGACGCGCTCGGTCCCGAGTGGCTGACCGTGTCGACTTCCAGCCACCCAGGTTCAGGCACGTTCCACGAATCGGTCTGGATGGGGATCGTCTGCCTCAACCACCGCCCGGGCTTGGTCTGGCCGTAGAGCCGGCGCCCGAGCCTCCTCTTGCTCGGGCTCAGCCGGCGGTCCATCGTCGCCGGACTCATCGCCAGCAG
>JACPAU010000077.1 GCA_016180705.1 Candidatus Methylomirabilota bacterium | reverse complement strand
GGGCCCCCGTAGCGGAGGGGGGTCCCATCGGCCGCTGGCCGATGGGGGGAACCACGGGAGGGTTCCCCACCGGGGCCGGGGGCCGGGGCGGCGCCGGCGCCAGGACCCGGACGGTGTCACTCTGATTCTGTCGTCTGTATTAGCGACTACTGCCTGACGACGTCCCTGAGCGCCCGCCCCCTGGAGCCGCCGTCGCCCGTGCCGACGAGCGGCTGCTCGCCGCCGCTCTCCAGCCCCGCGATGGTCCGGACCATCGTCTCCAGTTCGCGCAGGCGGCTGATCTCCTGCACCAGGCGACCGAGCTGCTCGGCTTGCGCCGCGAGCCGGGTGGCCAGTTCGACGTTCTCCTGCTCCAGCCGGACCGTCCGGGCCACATCGAGACCGTACCGCGCCGCATGAAGGATGAGGCCACCCGAGAGGAGACCCGTCCCGGCCAGGAGGAGGAGCGTCAGCAGCACCGCCACGGGCGCAAGGCGGATGCGCCGCATGGCCCCGGTCCCCGTGAAGGCGAAGACGGTGATTCCCGCCCGCAGGCTCTCCGCCAGGTAGCGGGAGGCGTTCCAGATCCGCGCGAATACACCATGAGGCCGCATGATGCCCTCCCTTCCTGCAATGATTCCGACGATGGCCCTGCGGGTGCTGGAATAACCCGGCTGGGAGCCGCGACAACTCCGCGGCTCCGGACGGAGCGGGCTGAACCTTTCGAGTCTTTTACCGGACCGGCCGGCGCCTGTCAAGGCGAAAGCCTCTCGCCCGCCGAAAGTGCTCGAACCCCCCGCGGAGGGGTGTCTGGGCGCCGTCGGGATGGCGGAGGGTCAGGCCGGCGCTTCGGGGCAGGATCCGGCCGATTGCCGTGACCCGCCCGGCCCCCGTCCCGGCCAGGGCTTTCCGGACGGTGGCGGGCGGGGCACTGGTGGTGAAGAGGATCTCGAAGTCCTCCCCGCCGGTGAGAGCCCAGCTCAAGGGATCGCTCCGGAGCCACGACCCGAGCGCCGCTGCGGCGGCGTCCACGGGGACCGCCGCCCGCTCCACCCGGGCGCCCACGCCGCTCGCCTCGCACAGGTGCGCCAGGTCGGCGGCGAGGCCGTCGCTCACGTCAATGGCGGCGCTCGCGAGACCGCGCCGGGTGAGCGCGGCGGCCGGCTGAACGCGGGGCCTGGGACGGAAGTGGCGCGCCAGGGCGCGCCGGAGCGGCCCGGCCACTGCCGGCGGGACCGGCCGACCGCGTCCCGTCCCCCCCGCCTCCCGCGCCGCCCGGTAGCCCCGAGAGAGGGCGGCCAGCGCCGCCGCGGAGCCCCCCAGTCGCCCCGTCACCCATACCGTCTCGCCGACCCGCGCCCCCGCCCGCGTGAGGAGCCGCCTGCCCCCGCCGCCCAGCACCGCGACCGCCAGCAGGAGCGGCCCGCTCGTCGCGGAGAGGTCGCCGCCCACGAGGAGCACCCGGAAGGCGGCGGCCGCCCGGCGCAGGCCCCGGTAGAGGGCATCCAGCCGGGCAACCGGTGTCTGCGCCGGCACGGCCAGCCCCACGAGGGCGTAGCGGGGCCGCCCACCCATGGCGGCGATGTCGCTCACGCTCACGGCGAGCGCCTTCCAGCCGATTGCGGCGGGGTCCGCCGTCTCCCACCGGAAGTCCTCCCCCTCCACGAGCAGGTCGGTGGTGGCGAGGAGCGGGCGGCCCGCGGGGAGGCGGAGCGCGGCGGCATCGTCCCCGATGCCCACGAGGAGCCCGCGCCCGCGGCGCGGCAGGGCGGCGGCGAGGCGGGCGAGCAGGCCGAACTCCCCCAGGCTCCGGAGGCTCACGGCCGAGGCGCGCCGGCGGCCCATGTCGGCCTAGAGGGAGACGCGGCCCATCTGCTCGAGGACGGCCGCCCGGAGTTGCTGGGTGCTGGGCAGAGGGCGGGCCGGGCGTCCGGCGCGCAGGAGGGGGAGGAGGAGCGGAGCCATGCTCGCCCCGCAGGGGCAGGCCGGGGCCGCCGACGGCTCGGGGAGGACCTGGTCGGCTCCGCAGGATGGGCAGCGGTAGACCATCTTCCGGCCCGAGAGTTTCCCCCGCTTCGCCAGCGGCTTCCCGTCGATCTCCACGATGTCCAGGGAGAAATTCATCACCGGCGCGTTGCTGATCGCCGTCCCGACGCCGTAGGCGTCGGCGGCCGGGTTCACGGTGAGGATCTCGGCCTCGTCGAGGCCGCCGCTCACGAACAGCTTCACCCGGTCGAAGCCCCTGAGGTCCAGCTCCCAGCGGACCTCCCGGAGGATCTGCAGGAGGTTCCCGCGGCGGGAGGCAGGGGTGTCCACGCGGACGCCGAAAAGATCCCCCCCCAGCGCCTCGGCGACCCGGAGCGCCTCGAACTTCTCGTCGTTGAAGGTGTCAATCAGGATGACCCGCTTCACCTTCGGGTCCACGCATTCGTGAAAGGCCTTCGCGGCGGCGACCGTGTCCCCGAACAGGAGGACCAGCGCGTGCGGCATCGTGCCCACCGGGTCCTCGTGGATGAGTTCCGCCGACTTCACCACCGCGACCCCGTCGCACCCCCCGACGAAGGCGTTGCGCTCGATCATGGGGGCAAGGGCCGGGTGCATCCGGCGGGCCCCGAAGGAGATGACCGGGCGCCCCTCCGCCGCCTTCTTGCACCGGGCGGCCTTGGTGGCAATGCCCGAGGCCTGGCAGAGGAGCCCGAGCAGCGCGGTCTCGTAGTGGGCCCAGTCCACGTAGCGCCCCCGGAGGGTCAGGACCGGCTCGTGCGTGGCGAAGAGCGCCCCCTCCGCGAAGGCGTCCACGTCCACCGGCAGCCCCTCGAGCAGATGGGTGACCTCCTCGACGCCGGCCAGCACCCCCCAGGTCCACCCGCTCGGGAAAACCTTGAGGAACACCTCCGCAGTCACCACGCTCTGGATCCCCTTGCGGCGCAGGACCTCGAGGGTCCGGAGGAAGTAGACGTCGGTGATGAGGCCTGCCTTGATGTAGTCACCACGCTCTGGATCCCCTTGCGGCGCAGGACCTCGAGGGTCCGGAGGAAGTAGACGTCGGTGATGAGGCCTGCCTTGATGTCGGCGGGGTCCGCAGTATGGAACATGCCGCCACTCCTTTTAGTGCCGGCCCAACTGACTTCGGCTCACTTCGTTCTCGGTCGTCGGCGGTCCTCAACGTACCAGGAGCGTACGCCTCCGGCCGCCTCCTCCCTCGGGCCTCGTGATGCTCGTCATTTGGGCCGGCACCCCACTCTAGGTGGGGCGGAGGGCCTCCTCGATCCGGGCCAGCAGGGCGTTCGGGCTGAAGGGCTTGGTGATGTAGGCCGCGACCCCCATCTTGAGGCCCCGGACCCGGTCCATCTCCTTCCCCTTCACGGTCAGCATGAAGACCGGGATCGCCTTGGTGGAGGGATCCCGCTTGAGCGCCTCCAGGGCCTGGAAGCCGTCCATCCGGGGCATCATGACGTCGAGCAGGATCAGGTCAGGCCGCTCCTCGCGCGCCTTCTCGATCCCCTCCAGGC
>JACPAU010000076.1 GCA_016180705.1 Candidatus Methylomirabilota bacterium | reverse complement strand
GAAGTCCTGCCGGATCAGCGTCCGGACCTTCAGGGCCTTGAGGTAGTAGGCGTCGTAGTAGCCGGCGGAGAGGGCGTACGTCCCCAGCATGATCCGGCGCCGGACCTCGGGGCCGAACCCCTCCCTCCGCGTCCGCTGGTACATCTCGATCAGGTCCTGACCCCGGCGCGAGCGATGCCCGTACTTGACCCCGTCGTAGCGGGCCAGGTTGCTCGAGGCCTCGGCGGTCGCGACCAGGTAGTAGGTCGCCACCGCGTAGTCCGTGTGGGGCAGGCTCACCTTCTCCGGGCGCGCCCCCAGCCCCTCCAGGACCCGCATCGCCTCCCGGACCGCCCCCTCGACTTCCCGGTCCATGCCCTCGATGAAGTACTCGTCCGGCAGGCCAACGCGCAGACCCTTCACCGGTTCGCGGAGGGCGGCCCGGTAGTCCGGGACCGGCAGGTCAGCCGAGGTCGAATCCCGCGGGTCACGGCCCGCGATCACCTGGAGGAGCAGCGCAGTGTCCTCCACGTCCTTGGTCAGGGGGCCGATCTGGTCCAGGGAGGAGGCGAAGGCCACCAGGCCGTACCGGGAGACCCGGCCGTAGGTCGGCTTGAGCCCCACGACGCCGGAGAGGCTGGCCGGCTGGCGGATGGAGCCGCCGGTATCGGTGCCGAGCGCCCCCGCCGCCTCGTCGGCCGCGACCGCCGCCGCCGAGCCGCCGCTGGAGCCGCCGGGGACGGTCCCCAGGTCCCACGGGTTCGCGGTCGGCTGGAAGCCGGAGTTCTCCGTGGAGGAGCCCATCGCGAATTCATCCATGTTGGTCTTCCCCAGGAAGACCGCCCCGGCCGCCCGCAGTCGCTCCACCACCGTAGCGTCGTAGGGGGGGACGAAGGGCTCCAGGATCTTCGAGCCGCAGGTGGTCCGGACGCCCTTCGTGCAGAGGACGTCCTTCAAGGCGAGGGGGACGCCGGCCAAAGGTCCGAGGCGTGCGCCGGCGCGCCGGGCCCTATCCACGGCCTCGGCCTGGGCGAGCGCCTCCTCGGCCGTCACCGTCAGGTATGCCCGGATGCGCGGCTCGACCTTCGCGATCCGGTCCAGGTAGGCCCGGGTCGCCTCGACGGCCGAGACCTTCCTGGCCGCGAGCAGATCCAGGAGTTCATGGATGGTGAGCCCGATCAGGTCCACGACTTCTCCGCCCTACTGCTCGATGATCCGGGGCACCCGGAAGAAGCCCTCCAGGCGATCGGGCGCGTTTGCCAGCGCCTCGTCCCGCGGGAGGGAAGGGATAACCGCATCCTCCCGGAAGACGTTGGTCATGGGGATCACGTGGGACGTCGCCTCCACGGCCGTCGTGTCGAGCTGGTTGAGTTTCTCGATGTAACCCAGGATCCGGTCCAACTGGCTCCGCATCTGCTCCTTCTCCTCATCGGAGAGGGCCAGGCGGGCCAGCCGCGCCACGTGCTCGACTTCCTTCAGGGTGATCTTCATCATGCCCTCCCGGCGCCTCGACGATTGGGCCGGGGCCAGGATCGTCAATCGGTTTTCCCTATTGTAGCCGCAGCGGGGACGAGCGTAAAGCGTGCCGGCGTGGCGCTCTCCACCCCGCGGGCCCAATAGGAGCACGGGAAAGCCCCCGCAAATAGCGTTGATCGAGCCGGGAAGGGCTCCCGTGGAGCCGGGAGCGACGGAAAGGGGGGCAAGCTCACCCGCCCCCGTCAATGAAGGCGTCGCGCAGGAGCCTGCTCTGCCGGTCGAAGGCCTTACGCGGGTCCCGTGGGGGATCCTTCAGGAGAGTGATCTCCTGGGTCAGCAGCCGTGCCAGATGCATCGTGTGCGTTTCGGCCTTCCGGGCCTCCCGCCGGTAGAGGGGATGGTCACAGTTGATGTAGATGGTCGTGCCCTCGGCGAAGCACTCCGGGCCCTCCTCCCCGTAGTGGTCCACGCAGCAGGAGACGCCGAGCTGCCCGAAGCGCAACCGCTTGACCACGGCGTCGGGGGTGAGGCGCTTTACCTTCGGGCCCCTCCGGCGCCGCTTCGGCTTTCCTTCCGGTGGCGCGGGCGGTGGGCCCGGCGGCTGCGCGCCGCGGCCGCGCTGCCCCGGCTCCGCCCCCGGCCCCTCCCGATCGCCCCCCGCCCCGGCCACCGGCAGGGGACCGAAGGGCGACAGGTCGGGGTTGCGGGCGAGAGCCCGGGTGATCCGCTCCAGCGCCTCGCGGAGGGCTCGGGCCACGGCTCGCCGCTCCCGCCGTCCTGCCAGCCGCCGCAGGACCCCGCGCACCTGCTCCATGAGGCGCCCCATGACGTCGCGGAACGCCGCGTACTCCGGAGCGTCCTGGACGAACCCGGACCGGTCGGTGGTGATCGGGAGAAAGTCGGCGTGAATCTCGCCGCGCAGACGCCCGGCAGCCGGGCCCCAGACCTCCGCGCCGAACAGTTCCCGCCGCACCGTGACCTGCTTCACCTTGACCTCGATTCCCGGTGGGCCGGGCTCAGGCGCCGAGGCCGGCAGGACGACGATTTCGCCGTGGACGGGGCCGAAGGGCGTTCCCTCCAGGATCGGGAGACGGTGGCCGGCCAGACTCCGGGGCCTGACGCGCTCGCCGTTGAGGAAGACGCTGAAGTGAGAGGCCTTGAGCGGTGCCCCCTCGACCAGGCGGCGCTCCACCTCCCGGGGGTCGAAGGCCCGGGTCAGCCGGAGGAGGGTGACTGTCGTCCCGTCGCCGCGGCTCGGATCGACGGCCAGGCGCGTGAGCGGGAGCCGCCACTCCTCTCCCGCCCGCTCCCACTCGCCCTTATCGAAGGTCACACGAGCGGCGAAGTCTCCCTTCTGGGTGACCACCTCGAAAGACTCGCAGGCCGAGAGGGTGGCGAACTTGCCGATGCCGAACTGACCGATCCGGTCGCGGTGAAACCGGGGGGACCTCGGCCGGAGGATTTTCTCCGGGGAGCCGATGGTGAAGTACTGCTTCAGGCCATCCAGGTCCATGCCGGTGCCGTTATC
>JACPAU010000075.1 GCA_016180705.1 Candidatus Methylomirabilota bacterium | reverse complement strand
CTCATGGGACATGTGGGCCAGGAACTCCGACTTGTGGCGGGAGGCCGCCTCCAGCTGCCGGGTCCGCTCGATCACGCGTTGCTCGAGGGCCTCGGCGTGGGCCAGGATCTGGCGGTAGAGGCGCGCGTTCTCGATGGCGACGGCCGCCTGATCGGCGAAGGCGGTGAGGAGGGCCAGATGGTCCTGGGTGAACGTCCACCCCGGTTCCGTGGCATGCGACGTGAGGACGCCCAGGAGCCGGTCACGGTAGAGGAGGGGGACCCCGATCACGGCCACCAGCTCGGTCAACCCGGGCACCCGGTGGGGGAAGGCCTGGTAGTCGTTCACGACGAGGGGCGCCCGGGTCTGGGCCACGATCCCGTTGACGCCCTCGCCGAGCCGGAACTCCTGGCGGGCCACCTTTGCCACCTCGGTGCCGTGGGCCGCGCCGAGCCGGAGGGTCTGCGTGGCCTCGTCCCAGAGGACCACCTGGGCGTGCGGGGTGCCGAGCAGCTCCGTCGTTTTCACCGAGATGAGGTCCAGGACTTCCGTCGGCTCCAGCGAGGTGGTGAGGCTGCGGGCGACCGCGTAGAGGCTCCGGGCCTCGCGAGCCGCCCGCTCGCTGGCCGCGAAGAGGCGGGCGTTCTCCATGGCCACGGCCGCCTGGTGGGCGAAGGAGGTCAGGAGGTTCAGCTCCTCCACCCCGAGGTGCGGCGGCTTCCGGAAGACCACGCTCAGCACCCCGAGCGCCCGCTCTCCCATGAGGACCGGGACGGCGGCGGTGGCCCGGACGCCCGCGGCCGCGGCCCAGGCCTGCTGGGCGTAGAGCGGCTCCCGCTCGGGATCGACCAGGACCCGGAGCGTCCGCTCGGCGAAGACGGTCCCCACCAACCCCTCCCCGGGGGCGAACGTGTCGCGGGGCGGGAACGGAAAGTCCGGCGCACCCGCGCCGGCCGCGACCCGCAGGAGGCCCCGCTCCTCGTCGTGGACCCAGAGGCGGGCCATGTCCCCCCCGAGCAGGTCCATGGCGGCCCGCACGATGCACTCGTAGACGGCCCGCTCCTCGAGCGACGCGGTGAGCGTCCGGGCCACGGTGGCCATGGCCGCGAGGCGCTCGGCCTTCCGGTTGGCCTCCTCGTAGAGCTGGGCGTTCTTGATGGCGAGGGCCGCCTGGCCGGCGATGACCTCGGCCCCATGCACGTCGGCGGGGCTGAACCGGCGGGAGGGGCGGAGGTCATTGAGGACGAGGACACCGGTCACTTTTTCCCGGACCCGCAGGGGGACCGCGAGGACCGAGCCGGAGTCGAACGTCTTGGCCAGGAAGGCATGAGCGATCCCGCTGGCGGGGACATCATGAACCACCTGGGGCCGTCCCTCCCGGGCCGCCGCCGCGCTGACCGAGTCGGGTGCTGCCACGGGCACCCGCAGGCCCAGGAAGGCCTCGGCCTTGTAGCCGTGGGCGGCCGCGCCGACCAGCTCCCCCTCCTCCTCGTCCACCTGCCAGAGGTGGCTGCCGCCCACCTGGAAGAGCCGGGCCGTCTCCGAACAGGTCAGGGAGAGAACCTCGTCCACCTTCAGCGTAGAGCCGAGCGTCAGGGCGAGCTCGGCAGCCGCTTTGCGGAACTCCGCATCCGCCTGCACCTGCTGGAAGAGCTCGGCCTTTTCCATGGCCGTGGCGAGCTCGGTGCCCATCGCGGCCAGAAGCCGGCCGTGGCGAGCGGTAAACCGGGCCGGCGCCCGCGCAAAGACGCTGAGCGTCCCGACCACGCGGTCCTTGGACCGTAGGGCTACCGTCGCAAGCGACCGATAGCCTTCCTCCGTCACCCGGAGCATCGCCCCCCGGGGATCCCCGGAAAGGTCCGCGATGACCAGCGGCTCCCGGAGGTGCAGCAAGAGGGCGGGGACGGGATCCTCGCGGGGCAGGCGCAGACGGTCCGCAAGGAACCCCCCGCTGACCCCCCGGGCCGCAAGGGCGACAAGGTCGCCCGTCCCGGGATCTACCGCCCGGATGACGCATCCCTCGGCCCCGAACGCGGCCAGGACCGCGTCGGCCGCGACCTCCAGGATCCCCCCGAGGTCGAGGGAGCGGCTGACGGCCACCGCGAGGGAGTGGAGGGCGGCCAGCTCGGCCGTCCGCTCCTGCACCTTCACCTCCAGCCCGACGTTTGCCTGCTCCAGCTCCTCACGGCCCTCCTCGAGCGCCTCGGCCATCCGGTTGAATGCCTGCGCCAGGAACGCCAGTTCCTCGGGCCCCCCGACGGGAATCCGATGGCCGAGGTCCCCCGCCCCGAGCGCCCGGGCCCCGGCCACCAGGGCGTCCACCGGGCGGGTCACGGCTCGGCTCAGCCGCGGGGCCACCAGCAAGACGGCGGCTATGAGTAAGAGGCCCATGCCCAGGAGGGTGCGCCGCAGGCCGACGACCGGCGCGAACGCCTCCGCCTGCTCGATCTCGGCGACCAGCGCCAAGCTCACCCCGGGGAGCCACCGGTAGGCCCCGACGACCGGGATCCCCCGGTGGTTGGGGTAGAGCGCGGTCCCGTTCTCCCCTCGGAGGGCTGCCTTGACCCCCTGGGTGAAGACGGCCGCCTGCTCCGGGAGGCGATCCCGGCCCCGGACCTCCGAGACGAAGAAATTGAACCGGTTCCCGAGGAAGGTCTCCCCGGTGGTCCCCAGCCCGGTCCGCTCGGCCATGACCTGGTCGAGTTTGCCGAGATTCACCCGTTCCACCAGGACCCCTATCGGGCGGCCCGAGGCATCCAGGATGGGGGTCGCCATCGTCATCGTGGGCCTGCCGAGGGCCAGGGAATAGTAGACGCTCTGCACGAAGGGATGGGCCCGGCCCTCCCGGAAGTAGGGGCGGTCATCCTTGAGCTTCCCCTCCTGCTCGGAATCGGTTGAGAGCACGACCTCCCCGGTCCTCCGGTCCTCGCGTCCAGGAGGAAGACCTCGGCGATGTCCGGGTGGCTGAGGGGGAGCTGCAGGAGGGTCGTCCGAAGGCCCTTCCGCGGCTCCGCGGCCTGGCGGCCCGCTCGGTGGTCGGCGAGCACGCGCCGGGCGGTGGCGCGGATGTCGGGCAGCGCGGCGAGGAGGCGGACGTCCCGCTCCTTCTCGCTCACCCAGCCGGTGATCTCCTCGGCCTTCAGGATGGCGGCGGTGCTCAGGTGGTTGAGAGCCTTCTCCCGCAGGCTCTGTTCGGCGCTGCGGTAGGCCAGGAAGCCCACGAAGGCCAGGGGGCCCAGCGAGAGGCAGATGAGAGAGGCCAGGAGGCGGCTGCGGAGCGTGCCGAAGCGCATGCGTCCTGCTGGCGGCCGGCCTCAGCTGGAGCCGGCGGCGGTCTCCCGGTAGATTGCCTGCAGAAATTGCAGGGTGTAGGCCTTGCCCAGATCCACAGGGGCCGGCAGGAGGCGCTGCTCCAGGAGGAGCCCCTGCGCCCCTTGCCAGATCTCGCGGCGCATCCAGCCGATGGGGTCCTGCCCGGTGTGGATCAGCGGGGTGCTGGCCCGGAGCATCGCGAGCTGCTTCTCCCGGACGAGCTTCGGCTCGATGCGCAGGGTGAGCTCTGTCGCCTCGTCCGGGTGCTCGATGGCGTAGCGCCAGCCCTGGAGGGTCGCCCGGAGGAAGCGCTCGATGAGGGATGGCCTTTGCTGCAGGAGTTGCTCGCTGACGAAGAGGATGTCGTCGTAGGTGTGGATGCCGTAGTCGTCCGGGAAAATGATCTTCACCTCATGGCCGGCCAGGCGCGCGTCCACCGGCTGGTTCATCACATAGCCGGCCCAGACCTGGACCCGGCCCGTGTACCAGGGGGTCAGGTCATAGCCGTAGGGCGCGGTGCGGATCTGGCGGAGATCGAGGCCGGCTCGCTTCAGGAGCGCCTTGAAGTGGATCTCGTGGGTCGGCGCGTAGGCCACCGTCTTCCCCCGGAAGTCCCGGGGCCGGGTGATCCCACTGCCGTCCAGGGCGAAGAAGCCCACGGGGCTCTTCTGGTAGATGGCGGCGACGGCGACGATCGGCTGGCCCTTGGCCCGCTCGATCAAGAACTGGGTCTGGCTCGTAATGCCGAAATCGTTCTCCCCGGAGGCCACCCCCTGGATGGGCGAGACCTTGAAGCTCCCCTCATCGATCCGGACCGCAAGGGCGTGCTTGCGGTAGAACTCCTTGAACTGCGCCACATATACGCCGGCGAACTGCGTCTGGTGGTGCCACTTCAGCACGACCGACGTGGGCTCGAGGGCGGGGGCCGAAGCCTCCTGGCCACAGGCCGATCCGAGGGCTGAGAAGAGCGCGACCGCAAGGGTGAGGTGTCGTGAATCCATCGTGAGTCTCCTGGACCGTCGGTCCTTTGGTCCTTCGATCGCTTGCCCCGAGGGTGAGGAATGGGGGCCAGGAAGGAAGAGTTGCCAGTGCGGATGGCCCGGCCCATTGGCTAAAATCGAGTAAAAATCGATCAGCCCTATCCCGGACGCCCCTGGGCTCAGCAAGGCCCGTGCCAATCAGGTATGCGGGAGATCTTCGGCCCCCCGGCGAGGTGGGCTGTCCTGGCGGAGCACCGGGCGGCTCCGGCGGGGCGGCCGAGGGAGGAACCGCTGCCTCTGTGGCAAGCGATCAGGGGCAGACATGCCCGTCCGGGCATGCTAGACTGCCTGTATGTCGCGCGTGTCCCCCGCCTGCCTGCTTGCGGCGGGCCTCGCCGCCTGCACCACACCGTACCTCGTCCCCCTGGCCCCGGGCGGTCAGGTCCCGCCGGAGGGGACCGTCGTCCGCGCCGCCGGTCTCGCCCTCACGGCGCTGCCTGCCGCCTGGCCGGGCTATCCCCAGGACCTCCCCCGCGCGGTGACGCCGCTTTCCCTCATCGTCGCGAACGAGGGGGAGGCGCCGGCCCCCGTCCGGTTCGAGGACTTCCTGCTCCTGGACGGCGGGATGCGGGAGTACCGGGCGCTGAGCCCGCTGGAGGTCGTGACGATCCTCTACGGGTCGGCGGCACTGCCGAGGCCCGTCGTCGTCCCGGCCCGGCGGCCAGGCGTACGGTGGCGGGGCGTAGGAGTAGGGATAAGAGGGCCCGTACGGGTAGAAGAACGGGGCGCCGAGAAACCCGTGGAAGAA
>JACPAU010000074.1 GCA_016180705.1 Candidatus Methylomirabilota bacterium | reverse complement strand
CGGGCCGTGTAGATCATGATGCGGACCTGGCTCGCCTTGCGCTCGATCTCGATGGCCGAGATCCCCGCGTGGTACAGGCGGGACTTGATCCACTTCCGGATGGCCAGGTCCTCGTGCAGGGTGTCGGCGTAGGCCCGGGTGGCGAACCACCGGGACTTCCAGGTCTTGATCACCCCGAGTCGGAATCCCAGCGGATGGGTCTTCTGCCCCACGGCTCCCCCCTACTGCTCCGGCCCCGGCCGCTCCTCCAGGACGATGGTGATGTGCGACATCCGCTTGTGGATGGGCGAGGCCCGCCCCATGGCCCGCGGCCGGAAGCGCTTCAGCACCGGGCCCTGGTCCACGAACGCCGTCTTCACGTAGAGCCGGTCGGGGTCCCGGACGCCGTGGTTGTGCTGGGCGTTGGCCACGGCCGACTTCAGGACCTTCTCGATGATCCGGGCCGCCTGCTTCGACGTGAACCGGACCGCCGCCAGCGCGGCAGGCACCGGCCGTCCCCGGATCAGGTCGATCACCCACCGGGCCTTCCGGGGCGGGACCCGCACGAACTTGGCGACGGCGCGCGCTTCCACGGGCTCCGGCTCCTACTTCAAGGCGGTGGAGCGGGCCGTGTGGGCGCTGTGCCCCCGGAACGTCCGGGTGGGGGCAAACTCCCCGAGCTTGTGCCCGACCATGTTCTCGGTGACGTAGACCGGAATGAACTTCTTCCCGTTGTGCACGGCGAGCGTGTGCCCCACGAACTCCGGGGTGATGGTCGAGCGGCGGGACCAGGTCTTCAGGACCCGCTTGTCCCGGCCCCGGTTCATCTCCTCGATCCGCCGAAGCAGCTTGGGCTCGACGTAGGGCCCCTTCTTCACCGACCGTCCCATCCGTGGCTCCTACTTCCGGCGCTTCACGATTTCCTGGTCGGACTGCAGGCGCTGGCGCCGGGTCTTGCGCTCCACCTTCCCCCACGGGCTGCAGGGGTGCCGTCCCCCGGAGGACTTCCCCTCCCCGCCCCCCAGGGGGTGGTCGTGGGGATTCATGGCCACCCCCCGGACCGAGGGGCGGATCCCCAGCCAGCGGGAGCGGCCCGCCTTGCCGACCGAGACGTTCTCGTGTTCCAGGTTGCCCACCTGGCCGATCGTGGCCATGCAGTCGATCTGGACCTTCCGAACCTCCCCCGAGGGCAGCCGGAGGAGGGCCCGGTCCCCCTCCTTGGCGATGAACTGGGCAAAGGCGCCGGCCGAGCGGACCAGCTGGCCCCCCTTCCCCCGCCGCATCTCCACGTTGTGGACCGTCACCCCGACGGGGATGTCCCGCAGGGACAGCGCGTTGCCGACCCGGATGTCCGCCTCGGGCCCCGCCATCAGCCGGTCGCCCACCTGAAGGCCCTCGGGGGCCAGGATGTACCGCTTCTCGCCGTCAGCGTAGTGGAGGAGAGCGATCCGCGCCGACCGGTTGGGGTCGTACTCGATGGCGGCTACCGTGGCCGGCACCCCCACCTTGTCCCGCCGGAAGTCGATCCGGCGGTACATCCGCTTGTGGCCGCCGCCCTGGTGCCGGACGGTCATGCGGCCCCACATGTTGCGGCCGCCGCTCTTCCGCAGCGGCTCGAGGAGCGCCTTCTCGGGCTTCGCCCGCGTCACCTCCTCGAAGGTCGGGCCCGTCATCGTGCGCCGCGACGGGGTGACGGGCCGGTAGCTCTTGATCGCCATCGCCTGCCCCTAGTGTGATCCCAACGAACAGTCCCTCAAGCTCACGCGACGACGCCGGGGCCGGGCCAAATGACGAGCATCACGAGGCCCGAGGGAGGAGGCGGCCGGAGGCGTACGCTCCTGGTACGTTGAGGACCGCCGCGGGCACCCCGCGAAGCGGGGTCGGAGAACGACGTGAGGCGACGTCAGTTGGCCCGGCACTAGCTCCCCTCGAAGAATTCGATCGTCTGCCCCTCCTTCAGGGTGGCGATCGCCTTCTTCCAGTCGTTGGTCCGCCCCGAAAACCGCCCGACGCGCTTCTGCTTCCCGGCCACGTTCAGGGCGTGGACGGCCGTGACCGTCACCCCGAAGAGGACTTCGATGGCCCGCTTGATCTGGACCTTGTTCGCCCGCCGGTCCACCTCGAAGACGTACTTGTTCTGCTCCTTGAGGGCCGTCCCCTTCTCGGTGACGAGCGCCCGGCGGATGATCCGGTGCGGGTCCATCACTGCCACGCCTCCCCGATCAGGGCGAGCGCCTCGCGGGTGAGGAGCAGGGTGTCGGCCGCGAGCACGTCGTAGACGTTCAGCCCCCGGGCCGGCAGGACCGTCACCGCCGGCAGGTTCCGGGCGGACTTCATCACCACCTCGTCCTCCTGGGCGAGGACGACCAGCGCCCGGCCCTGGACCCCGAGCGTCTCGAGGAACGCCCGGAAGGTCTTCGTGCTGGGTTTCTCCAGGCTGAGCGTGTCCAGGACCCGGATCGCCCCGGCCTCCGCCTTGGCGCTCAGGGCGGCCCGCATCGCCTGCCGCCGCACCGCTCGCGGGAGGTCCATGGCGTAGGAGCGGGGCTTGGGGCCGAAGACGATCCCCCCGTGCCGCCAGAGGGGGGAACGAATGGTGCCGGCCCGGGCCCGCCCCGTCCCCTTCTGCCGCCACGGCTTCCGCCCCCCGCCGCGCACCTCCGAGCGGGTCCGGGTGGAGGCCGTCCCCTGCCGCCGGGCGTTCCGCTGGTACCGGACCATCTGGTGGACGAGACCCACCGGCTGCGGGGCGCCGTGGCTCTCCAGAACCTTCACGACCCGGAGCCCCTTCACCGTCACCCGGTCCCCGCCCATCCGGCCGGGCATGTGGTGCCCCTTGAAGACCCGGGAGGGGAAGGACGAGGCCCCGATGGAACCGGGGGCCCGGTAGAACATGGAGCCGTGGCTGGCGGGGCCGCCCCGGTAGTGCCAGCGCTTCACCCCGCCCTGGAACCCCTTCCCCTTCGAGACGCCGGTCACCTCGACGAGATCCCCCTCCTGGAAGAGCGTGACCGTGAGCGTCTGGCCCGGCTCGTAGGGGGCCTCCGAGGCGACCCGGATCTCGCGCAGGTAGCGCGTCGGCGCCACCTGGTGCTTCGCGAAGTGTCCCTGGAGCGGCTTGGTCAGCCGCTGCGCCTTCACCGGCAGGTACCCGATCTGGATGGCATCGTAGCCGTCGCCCGCCGTCCGCTTGCGCTGCACGATCGGGCAGGGCCCGGCGCTGATGACGGTCACCGGCACCGCCCGGCCGTCCGTGCCGTACACCTGGGTCATCCCCACCTTCGTCCCGAGCAGTCCAATCGGCATCGGCGCCCCCCGGCGCTCAGAGTTTGATCTCCACGTCCACGCCGGCCGGGAGGTCGAGGCGCATCAGGGCATCCACCGTCTGCGGCGTCGGCTGGAGGATGTCCAGCAGGCGGGCGTGCGTCCGGACCTCGAACTGCTCCCGGGACTTCTTGTCCACGTGAGGGGAGCGCAGCACCGTGTACCGGTTCAGTCGGGTCGGGAGCGGGATGGGCCCGGAGACCCTGGCACCGGTCCGCTGGGCGGTGCTGACGATCTCCCGGATCGACTGATCCAGGATCCGGTGGTCGTACGCCTTCAGGCGGATCCGGATCTTCTGGTTCTCCATGACGCCCTCGCCCCTCCGGAACGCGGCGGCGCGCTTGCCCGCCCTACCCCAGGATCTCGCTCACGACCCCGGCCCCGACCGTCTTCCCCCCCTCCCGGATGGCGAACCGGAGCTCCTTCTCGAGCGCGATGGGGGTGATG
>JACPAU010000073.1 GCA_016180705.1 Candidatus Methylomirabilota bacterium | reverse complement strand
GCAATGGTGATCGCGGTCAAACAGGCCCTGGATTATACGAGTACCTTCCGCGCGATCGCCGTGTGCGCCATCGGCTGGATCATCCAGACGGCCATCCTCGTCGGGTTGTTCGCCCTGTTGGGGGGGTTCGCCGGGCCGGTCTAATGCGGGAGACCGTCATTGAACCTCTGCCATAGCGGGGAGGGAACTCGCAACCCTTGGGGCCTTCGCGTGCGTGCCGTCCTGGTGACTTCTGGAAGATCGCGGCGAACAGCCAGCCTTGCTGCGAAGAGGATCGCGGGGCAGAGGTGACCGGCTCGGCGGAGATATTTTGGTGGAGCTGACGGGATTCGAACCCGTGGCCTCGTGACTGCCAGTCACGCGCGCTCCCAACTGCGCCACAGCCCCAGAATGTCGGAAGGTTATTTCTAGAGCCAGCCCCCGCAAAAGTCAAGGGGAAATGGGCTTTCAGGCGCCCTTGACGCCCCGCTCCCCCTGGGGTACGGTGGCGGGAATTCGCCCCGCACCCTGCATACTCCCGCAGCATATAAAAGAGTGAAGTCGGAACTCCCCGAAGGGAGGTGAAGCCGCGTGGCCAAGACGGTCATCGTGTACAGCGCGACCGGGTGAGGGGCCTGCCACCAGGTGAAAGAGTTGCTTTCACAGAAAAAGGTCCCCTTCACCGACAAGAACATCCGGGAAGACGCGGCCACGCTGAACGAACTGCGGAAGATGGGTTACAATGCCGTGCCCGTCACGGTCATTGACGGGCAGCGGATCGTCGGCTACGACAAGGCCGCGATCGAGAAAGCGCTGGGGAGCGCCTGAGGGAACCAGCCGGGGCGGGGTCCGCGGTGGGTCCCGCCCCGCCTTACGCCAGCCCGGCCTGCCGCGCCCGGGCGAGCAGCCGCCGCTCGACCTCCACGAAGGGCTCGTCAATCATCCGCCCATCCAGCGTGAAGACCCCCCGGCCCGCGGCCTTCGCCGTCTCGAACCCCTCCACGACGCGCCGGGCGTAGGCCACCTCCTCCGCCGTCGGCGTGAACGCGGCCTGGATCGGCTCGACCTGCGCCGGGTGCAGGGCGAGCTTCCCGGCGAACCCCAGGGCCGCCGCCTGCCCCGCCTCGGCCCGCAGCCCCTCCACGTCGCCTAACGCCTCGTAGATCGTGTCGATGGCCTCGACCCGCGCGGCCCGGGCGGCCAGGACCAGGGCACACCGGACGTGCAGGAGGACCCCCTCCGTCGCCCGGGCCTGGCGCACCCCGAGGTCCTTGCAGAAGTCCGCGTGCCCCAAGATGAGCGCCTCGACGCGCCCGCTCGCCCCGGCGACCGCGGAGGCCGCGGCCAGCCCCCGCGCCGACTCGATGAAGAGGAGCAACGGCGGCGCCGGCCCCCGCACCCCGGCGGTCCGCGCCGCCGCCGCGACCGCGGCCTCGATCGCGGCGACCTCCTGCGGCGACTCCACCTTGGGGAGGACGAGGGCGTCGGGCCGGGCGCCCGCGATGGCTGCGACATCCTCTGCGAAGAAGGGGGTGTTGAGCCCGTTGAGGCGGACGGCCCGCTCGGCCGTGCCGGCGGTGCGCTCCCGGAGGTGCGCGGCGATGAGCCGCCGCGCCTCCGCCTTCCGGTCCGGGGCGACCCCGTCCTCCAGGTCGAAGATCAGGGTGTCCGGGGTGAGCGTCCCGCTCTTCGCGAGCTTCCGCTCGTCGCTCCCCGGCACGAACAGGAGGCACCGCCGGACGCGCATGGGGACGGCCCCGCTACCAGCCGATGGCGTAGCCTTCGCGGCGGGGGTCGGCGCCGCCCAGGTAGAGACCCGCCGCCCCGTTCACCTGGATCGCCTGGACCCCGCCCATCGTCTGCGACCAGGCTCCCACCCGCCGGACGCGGTGCCCCTTGGCCGCGAGCGCGGCCAGGACGGCCCGCGGGATCCGGGACTCGACCAGCAGCTCGACCCCCACGTCGTTCCGCCAGCGGGGCGCCTCGATGACCCGCTGCAGATCGGCGCCGCCGTGGAGGAACGCCGTGAGGACCTGGACGAGGATCTGCACCTGCCCTTCCGCGCCGGGGGAGCCGACGGCCAGGACCGGGGCTTCCCCCTCGAAGACGAGGACCGGGTTCAGGGTGTGCATGGTGCGCTTGCCTGGCTCCAGCCGATTCGCGTGCCCTTCCCGGAGGGTGAACGCCTTCAGGCGGTTGTTCAGGAGGATCCCGGTCTCCCCCGCCACCACCCCTCCCCCGAACGACGAAAAGATGCTCTGGATGTGGGAGACGAGGTTGCCCTCCGCGTCGGCCGCGGCGAGATAGGTGGTGTCCTCGCCCTGCGGCCACGCGTCGCCGCTCTGGACCTCGGGGGCCGCCTTCCCCGGGTCGATCTTCGCCCGCCGCTCGGCCCCGTAGGCCTTGGAGAGGAGTTCCGCGAGGGGGATCTCGACCCTGGCGGGGTCGCTGATGTACCGGTCCCGGTCGGCCAGGGCGAGCTTCTTGGCCTCGATGCACAGGTGCAGCCACTCCGCGGGGGAGGCCTGGAGGAGCCCCGGCTCGAAGCCCTCCAGGATGTTCAGGGCCAGGAGGAGGGCCAACCCCTGCGAGTTCGGGGGGAACTCCAGGATGCGGTGGCCGCGGTAGGTGGACTCGATGGGAGTGATCCAGTCGCTCATGTGGGCGGCAAGGTCGGCCTCGGTGAGCAGGCCCCCCTCCCGCTGGCAGAAGGCGGCGATCGCCTTCGCCGCCGGCCCCCGGTAGAAGGCCTCCCGCCCCCCCTCCGCCACCGCGCGCAGCACCCGGGCGAGTCCCGGCTGCCGGAACCGCTCCCCGGGCTGGAGCGGCCTGCCCTGCGGGAGGAACAGGGCGGCCGCCTCCCGCTGCTTCGCCAGGAGTGTCCGGTGCGCCGCCACGTCCTCGGCGAACCGGTCGCTCACCCCGAACCCTTCTTCCGCCAACTCGATGGCCGGCGCCATCAGCCGCTGCCGCGGCATCGTCCCGTGCCGCTCGGCGAGGGCCAGCCAGCCGTC
>JACPAU010000072.1 GCA_016180705.1 Candidatus Methylomirabilota bacterium | reverse complement strand
GGCCCCCCTGGGGAACCCTCCCGTGGTTCCCCCCATCGGCCAAGCGCCGATGGGCCCCCCCTCCGCTACGGGGGCCCTGGGCGGCATCCGGCGCCACCCGGACGCTGTGTGACACGATTCTTGTCGTTTGTATTAGGAGAGGTCAGCGCCCATGCGCCGGAGTGTCCGCCTCGCCGTCACGCCCCCCTTTGCCTTTGGCCTTGCGCTCCGCTACCTGGCGGCCTCCCCCTCCGCCATCGTCGAGGAGGTCCAGGACGGGGAGCACGTCCGGCCGGTCCGCATCGGCGGGCGCTGGCTCCTCCTCCGAGTCCGGGATGGGGCGGCCCCGGGCGGCGCGCTCCAGGTCACGCTGGAGGGGCGCCGCGTCCGGACGGCCGACCTGGAGGCGGCCGCCGACCTGGTGAGCCGCCTCTTCGGGACCGCGGAGGACGTGACCCCGGTTCTCCGGGCCCTCCGGCGATCTCCCCGCTTCGTCCCCCTGGCCCGCCGCTGCCGCGGCCTCCGCCCGGTCCTGATCGGCAACCCGTTCGAGGCGCTGATCTGGGCAGTCATCGGGCAGCAGATCAACATCGCGTTCGCCGCCAAGCTCAAGGCAGCGCTGCTCGAACACTTCGGCGGGAGTCTCGCGGTGGGCGGCCGCCGCTACCCCCTCTTCCCCGCGCCCGAGCATCTCGCCCGTCTCCGACGGGCGGACCTCCGCCCTCTCCAGTACAGCCGGCAGAAGGCGGACTATATCATCGGCCTCTCGCAGGCGGTCGCCCGGGGCACCCTCGACTTCGCGAGCCTTGCCGGCCTGCCGACGCCGGAGGCGGTGGCGCGGCTCACGGCCTTCCGGGGCATCGGGCGGTGGACGGCGGAGTACCTCCTGCTCCGGGGCCTGGGGGACCGGGATGCCCTGCCGGCGGCGGACGGGGGGCTCCGGCGGATCGTCGGGGAGGAACTCGGTCTGGGCCGACTGGCAACGGAGGAGGAGGTCCGGGGCGTGGCGGCTCCCATTGCCGGCTGGCGCGGGTACCTGGCCTTCTACTGGTGGTTCACGCTCCAGGAGCGGTCGCGCGATCGCGCCCCGGCGGCTTGACCCCTGCGTTCGGGATGGACTAAGGTGGCAAGACCATGGGAGACTTCGTCGAGCGGACGATCGGCGACCTGACGGTCCGGATCGACCGCCTGCGCTGCATCAGTAGCTCCAACTGCATGGAGCTGGCGCCGGAGGTCTTCGAGTACGACGAGGAGAAGATCTGCGCCTTCAAGCAATCCCTCGGCCCCATCGAGCGGGAGCGGCTGATCGAGGCGTGCGACATCTGCCCGGTGGACGCCCTGCTCGCCTTCGACGCCAGCGGCAAGCAGCTCGTTCCCTGACCGCCGGGCCCTCCCCTCCCCAGCCCAGCCCCCCCAGATACCTTCGTCCGCGTTCTTAGAGGGACAGGCCGGCGCGCGCGCGGCCGTGGGGCGGCTCGTTGGCGCGCATGATGTCGGGGTTGGCACCCCGCAGCAGGGCCAGGTGGTAGGTGAGGAGCTGGAGGGGGAGGACGGCGGGGAGCGGGGTGAGGAGCTCGGGGAGCGCAGGGAGGGGCAGGACCTCCGCGCAGAGCGGCGCGAGGGTGCTGTCGCCCTCCTGCACGAGGCCGACCACGGGTGCCCCGATCTCGCGCGCCACCCTCGCCACGGCCACGCACCGCTCGTAGGACGGGCCGGGAGGCGCGATGAGGAAGACGACGTCGCGGCTTTCCATCGCCACCCAGGGCCCGTGGAGGACCTGCTCGCAGTTCATCCCCACCGTCATCGTGTGGTTGGCCTCGTTCATCTTGAGGGCGGCTTCGTAGGCGGTGGCGGTGTTGGGCCCGCCCCCCACGAAGTAGTAGCACCGCCGGTCCGCGTAGCGCGCCGCGAGTCCGTCCCAGCCCCCCCGCCCTAGGAGGGCGGCCATCCGGTCCGGGATCGCCTCGAGGGCCCGCCGCGTTTCCCGGTCGCCGCCGATCTCGCAGGCGAGGGCGGCGAGCAGCGCGAGCGCCGTGGTGTAACTGACCGTGTGGGCCGCCGAGTTCTCCTGCTCGACGGTCCTCAGCGTGACATCCGCGATCCGCAGCCCCTCGCCGCTCCCCACGCCCGTGATCGCGACCCCCAGCCCGCCCCCCGCCTTCGCCTTCCGGAGGGCCTCGAGCGAAAAGCGCTTGGTCCCGCGGTGGCTCACCACGATGACGCCGGTTTTCGGGTCCGGCGCCGGCCAGTAGTTCTGGAACTCGAAGGAGTGGAACGCCCGGACGCGGTGGCCGAGGCCGCCGATCCCGGCGAGGAGCAGTTCGCCGACCAGGCACGCGTGCCAGGAGGTGCCGATGCCGGAGAGCAGGACGCGCTCCGTCCTCTTCAGGTGGGCGGCCGCTGTGCGCACCGCTCCCCCGTTGTCGCGGAGGGCGGCCCGGACCGCCTCCGGCTGGGCGCTGATGGCCTCGTACATGAAGTACGGATGTCCGGTACGGGGCTGGGGCGGGGCCCAGGCCATCATGGGTCTCCTCCGGCGGCGGGCAGGGGCCGGGGGCTGCCCGCCGCCGGGGCCGGGCCGGTGGGGCGGGTCATCGGCTCCGCGGACCTCGCGGGGATATTGCTACTTCGTGATGTACGCGTTCGTCCAGAGGACCCCTTCCTTCGCTGAGGGCCTGGACGTGGTCTGGCCGGTCTCGACCAGGAAGTCGAGGTGCTTCTGCATCATCTGCTCGTTCATCGTCCCGTCCTCGGAGAGCGCGGGGAGGACCTCCCGGAGCGCGAGGGTCAGGATGGCCGGGTCCATGCGCGGGAAGTGCTTCTGCAGGTGCCGGACGGCCGCCGCCTGGTCCTTGCGCATCAGGGCGTTGGCCCGGTTCACCGCCTTGATCCAGCGGCGGAGCACGTCGGGGTTCTTGTCGGCATAGTCCTTGTGGACCGAGATGCCGGTGTACAGGAAGTTGTCGAGTTCGGGCACGTCGCCCGCCGAGGACTTGACGACGACCGCTCCGAAACCGTT
>JACPAU010000064.1 GCA_016180705.1 Candidatus Methylomirabilota bacterium | reverse complement strand
CCTCCATGTCCTCGGCCGACACGCCCGGGTACTGGATGATGACGCCGACCGTCGGGCTGTCGACGTAGGGCTGGAGCTCGATCGGGAGGCCCTGGTAGATGAAGATCCCGCCGCCGATGAGCGCCAGGAAGACGGCGATCATGACGATCGGATGTTCGACCGCGTATTTGGGAAGGGCCTTTAACATCCCCGCTCCTTCCGCCTCCGGCCCCTATAGTCCGGCCACGATGTTGACCTGCTGGCCGTCCGTGAGCCCGCGCTGCCCGCGGTAGATGACCATCTCGCCTTCCTTCACCCCGTCCAGGATCTCGACCCGGTCTCCGGAGGCGATCCCCAGCTTCACCGGCCGGGACATGGCGGAGACTCCGTCGGTCACGAAGACCTTCGGGTGACCCTGCTGATCCCGCTCCACGGCCAAGCGGGGGATCGTGACGGCCTTCGGCTTGCGTTCCAGGATCAGGTCCACGACGGCATACATGTCGGTCTTGATCTGCTCGGCGGGGTTGGCGATCACCATCTCAACGACGGAGGTGACCCGCCCCGAGACCATGTTGTGCGGGTTCGAGAGCGACGCGAAGCGCACGACGGCCTCGGTCCCCATCCGGATCTTCGGCAGGTCCGTCTCGGCCACCCTGGCCTGGACCCGGACGCGGGAGAGGTCCTGCAGGTCCACGATCGGCATCCCCGGCTTCACCAGGATCCCGGCGTAGATATACCGTTTGGCCACCCGGCCGCTGATCGGGGCCTCGACGGTAGTATAGCTGAAGCGGGTCTGGACCTGTTCTGCTTCGGCGTGGGCTGCCTTGATCCGCTGGGCGGCGGCGGCCAGGCGGGCCTCGGCCTCCACGATCTTGGCCTCGACGAGCTTGATCCTGGCTTCGTGCTCTGCCACTCGGACCACGGCCGAGTCGTACTGCTTCTTCCCCTCGTCATAGGAAATCTCGGCCACCGCCCCTCGCTTGAAGAGGACCTCCACCCGCCGCATGTCCTGTTCCCAGAACACGCGGTTCGCGATGGCCTCCTGGAGGCCGGCCCGGTGGGCAGAGAGGCTGGCCTTCAGCGCCTCGATCTCCGCCTCGATGACGGGCCGGTCCAGCTCCGCCGCCGCCGCCGCCGCCCTTGCCTTCTCCAGCAAAGCCCCGATCTCGGCCCGGTCCAGGCGCGCAATGACCTGACCCTCCCCCACCCGGTCTCCCTCGTAGAGGTTGAACTGCTGCACCCAGCCTTCCCAGCGCGGATAGACCGTCACTTCCTGGTAGGGGGAGATGGAGCCGGTGTAGGTGACCTTCTCCACGATCTCCTCGGCCGGCCGTCAGCCAGGCCACCAGCGCCGTCGTCGCGTAGTAGATGAGCCCCAGCAGGGCCAGGGTGACGGCCCAGCGGCTCACCCACCGGTGCCGTTCCCAGACCAGCGCCTTCACCCACCGAATGAACCTGGAAGGTTTCTCCCCGCCTTCTCCCTTCGAGCGGGATTCCCCCGGCACCTTTCCGCTGCCATGCATGGCTACGGCTCCCCGATGCGCCCGATGGCCTTCCGCCCGGTCACTCGACCCCCCCGATGGCCTTCTCCAGCGCCACGCCAGCGATGTTGTAGTCGGCGAGCGCAGAGAAGTAGTTCTCCTCGGCCTCCAGCTCCGCCGCCTGGGCGAGGAGGAGGTCCTCGATGATCCCCCGGCCCAGCTCCTGCTTGAGCTGCTCGATCCGCCGGGCCTCCCGGGCCTCCTCGATGGCCGCTCGTGTCGCCCCGATCCGCTCCTCCGCCGAAACGATGTTCAGGTATGCGGTCTCGACCTCGAGGGCGACCTCCCGCTTGAGCTGCTCCACCTCGGCTCTGGCCCGCTCCAGGCGCGCCCGCTCCTGCTCGACCCGCGAGCGGATCACCTTGCCGTCGAAGATCGGCAGGGAGACACGCACGTCCACGGTGGCGTCCGGGACGAGGGTGTTCGTCCCGAGGCCCTCGCTGGCCAGCCCCTGGACCGCGGCGCCGAGGGAGACATCCGGCAGGCGCTCCGCGAAGGCGATCCGGACCCGGCGTTCCTGGATCTCCACCGCGCGCCGGCGCGCCCGGAGCTCCGGGTTCCGCTCGAGGCCCTCCGCGATGCTCTCGGGGAGGATTCGGGGAGCCGGCGCATACTCGAGGGTCCCGATGACCTCTACGGGCGCCGTGATGTCCTCCGCCCCCATGAGGGCGTTCAGCGCCCCGTGCGCCCGCTCGAAGGCGTTCCTCACCCGGATGAGGTCCTGCTGCACGGCGGCCAGGCGGGCGTTGATCTTCAGCAGCGTCACCTTCGGCTCCCGGCCCACCGCCACCCGCTCCTCGATGACGCGCCGCGACTCCTCGAGCGCCCTTACCGAGGTCTCCGTCGCCCGGATGTCCTCCCGGAACCGGAGGATGGTGTAGTAGACGCTGGAGGCATTGAAGACCAGGTCATCCCGGGTTGCCTGGAGGCGGTCACGGCTGAACACCGTCGCCAGCTCGTTCAGCTCGACGTCGGCGGCCAGCCGGCCCCCGGTGTAGATCGGGATCCGGTACCGGACGCCGAAGGCGCCGGTATTGTGGGAGAACTCCTGGTCGGGCCGCATCCCGCCCGTCCTGAGCAGGGGCATGGCCCCGACGAGGGCTCCGGCCCTCCGCCGGTTCTCCGCGTCCGGCCCTGCGTACTGGTAGGCGCCGAAGAGGTCTGCCCGGCCGAGGCGCCGACCCCGGGCGATGTCCAGCCCCCGCTCCGAGGCGTCCACCTCGAGCTGGGCCGCCCGGAAGCCGGCATTGCGTTCGAGCGCGATCCTGATGATGTCCTTGAGCGTCAGGCTGACCGTCGGGCGGGGCTCTTCCGCTGAGGAAGCCGGCAATCCCCCACCCAGGATGAGCCCCAGGACGAGGAGCCAGATGGCGCGTGCCGGTCGCCGGGTGCGCACACGGATCCCCTCTCCCCGGGTCGCTTCAACCCCCCTGGCCTTTCGCACGAGCCTCCCGGCGACCATGCCCTAGGGGTGCGTCGCCCGGAGCCAGAGCCCCAGGGTGCTCCCGCCCAGGCCACCGAGCGCGCTTCCCCCGAGCAGGGGCGCGTAGGTCCCTACCGTGAACGGGATGGACACCACCACTAGCCCGGGCGCAATGGCCAGAAGGAACAGGCAGGTGCCCGCAGCCGACGTGGTGAGCGACGCCCGCCAGACCCCACGCCCGGTGATGACGCATCCGGCAAAGAGGCCGAAGAACCCGAAACCGGCACCGTAGAGTAAATAGACCCCGGCCAGGGCTTCGGGTCGGAGGGCTGCGGCGGCCTCACCGGGGCCGCCGAACCCGGCCAGTGTCCAGGGTGCCGGTCCCAGGGCGAGCAGGAGACACGCCGCCGGAGCCCCCAGGAGGACCCCGCGGGCGAGCGGTGCGGCCTCCGGATAGGCGGTCGGACCGGGGCGTGTCCAACTCCCCCCGAACGCCATGTAGAAGAGGGTACCGCCGACCGCCGCGGAGAGGGCCCCGAGGAGGACGTGAACCATCTCCGGGAGCTGGCTGGCGACGAGGTAGCTCCGGAGCAAGAACAGCGACACCAGTGCCCAGCAGGCCCCGGCAGCCAGCGAGCCCGCCATGCGCCATCCCGGCAACCACCTGGGGGAGAACACCAGGCTTCGGACCCCGCTCGGTCCTGGCTCCGGCATCCGTACCGGCGCCGGATGAACGGGCAGCGGGATCTCCTGCCACCGGTCCAGAAGGCCGGCGACCCGGCGGAGCGTCTCCAGTTCGCGCCGGCACCCTTCGCAGCCCTCCAGGTGCGCGTGAAGCCGGCGCTCCTCTTCCGGGGAAGCCTCCTCGTACACCAGGTCAACCAGGCTCGCCCGGCACTCCTCGCAGGTCATGGCGCTCCGCCCTCCGCCAGGATCCCCTTCCGTTCGAAGCGATCCCGGAGATGAGAGATGGCGTAGTGGATGCGGGACTTGACGGTCCCGATGGGGCATCCGAGAACCTCGGCGATCTCCGCGTACCGCAAGCCCTGGTAGTGGCGCATCACCAGGACGGCCCGGTACTCTTCGGGAAGCCCAGGCGCCGGCCCGGATCGAACCTGTCCAGGGCGGCCACGAAGCGCGCCCAGGTCTCCTGGCAGAGGTCCTCCGTCGCGGCCCGATCTCCGGACAGCCGGTAAAGGTACGCGAACAAAGGCACCTGGTACCTCCTGACGAGGGTCTCGAACGCAAGGGCTTCCCCTTCGCGCCATTGGATCAAGAGCTGCTCGTCGGAGACCTCCAAGGGCGCCCCCCCTGTTCTATCTATTACGGCCGGGGAGCCGAAAGGTTCACGAGAGGATCGCAGGCGGGCAAGGGTTATCCGCATGGACCCTGCCGGCACGCGTTTTGGCACCCGCGTGCGCCCGTCGTCTCCCCTGGACACATAACCGGCCCGCTCCCGCCGCGTGGGGGGTGCCTTCGCCCGGATCCTTTCCCCCCTGCGGGGGGAGGTTCGCAGGCCGGACTTCCGGGGGCGGAGGGCCCGA
>JACPAU010000063.1 GCA_016180705.1 Candidatus Methylomirabilota bacterium | reverse complement strand
GGGGTGGATGACCGGGGACGGGTGAAGATGCCTAACTCGTGCATGGTCTACTGCCACAAGGGCTTGGAGGTCACCGCCATGGATGGCAAGTATAAGGCCCTCTTCAAGAAATAGAGTGGAGCCTGCTGATCTGCAGGGGAGGAGACAGAAGACCGGCGCGAAGGCGAAGACCCGCGCCGTCGGGGCTCCCGGTACGACGAACCCGGCCGACGATCGGGGCAATGCCGTGGACTGGCCGGACATCAGGGACACCCTTCAGACTCCTCTTCCCGTCCGAAAGAGGATGCGGTATAAGGGGGGCGTTGCCGCCCGCGGCACGAAGCGAGAGAGGAGGGAGAGCGATGCGAGGAGCCAGGTTCATCGCCTGCGCTGGGGTGCTGTCCGTCCTCTTCGTGGTCCTGACGCCCCACCCGGGCTTCCCGCAGCAGAAGGGTGACCCGAAGGCCGGGAAGCAGCGCTACGGTCTCCTCTGCTCGTCCTGCCACGGGACCACCGGGAAGGGGGATGGTCCGGCATCCGCCGCCCTCACGCCCAAGCCCCAGAACCATGCCGATGGGAAGCACATGAACGCCCTGACGGACAAGTACCAGGACATCTGGAACGTCGTCGCGTACATCCGGACGCTTGCCGTCCCACCCTACAAGCCTGCCCAGTAGCGCCCGATGATGCGATGGCCGGCGCTGATGGCGATCCTCCTGATCGCCCTCGTCGGAGGGGCCGCCCTGCCCCTCTCGTTCGGCCCCCTGTCCACCCCGGACCAGCCCGTCGCCTTCAGCCACAAAGTCCACGCAGGTGACAACCGGATCGCGTGCCTGTACTGCCACGTCCACGCGCGGCACGCCGCGGCCGCCGGCATCCCCTCGGTCCAGCGCTGCATCGGCTGCCACAAGATCACGGCGGCGGCCCAGCCCGAGGTGCAGAAGCTGACCGGATACTGGGAGCGGCAGGAACCGATTCCCTGGAGGAAGGTGACCTGGATGCCGGACTTCGTCTACTTCGTCCACTGGCCCCACGTGCGGGCGGGGCTCGAGTGCCAGACCTGTCACGGCGCCGTCGAGACCATGGAGCGCCTCCCGCGGCTCGCGGCCCTCACGATGGACGTCTGCGTGGCCTGCCACCGGGAGCGGGGCGCCAGCATCGACTGCACCACCTGCCACCGCTAGGGGGAAGGGGATGGAGATCAACCGGCGAGACTTCTTCAAGGTCGTCGGGATCGGCGGCACCGCCGCCGCCATGGTGGGCTGCGGCACCGAGCCCCCCGAGACGCTCGTCCCCTACCTGATCCCCCCCGAGGAGATCGTGCCGGGCAGGGCCACGTGGTACGCGACCGTCTGCCGGGAATGCCCGGCGGGATGCGGCGTCCTGGCGAAGACCGTCGAGGGCCGCGTCATCAAGGTTGAGGGGAACCCCGATCATCCGGCGAGCCGGGGCGGCCTGTGCGCCCGGGGACAGGCGAGCCTCCAGGGGCTTTACAACCCCGACCGGATTCGGCAGCCCCATCGCCGGAAGGCGGACGGCTCCCTCGAGGCGATCCCGTGGGAGGAGGGGGAGCGGGTCCTGGCGGAGCACCTGGCCGCGCTCAAGGGGCAGGGGGGCCGGATCGCCTTCGTGACCCCGCTCCTCACGGGCAGTCTCGACCGCCTGATCGAGTCCTGGCTCGGAGCGGTCGGCGGCCGGCGGGTCCGGTACGAGGCCGTCGCGCACGAGGCGCACTGCACGGCGAGCCGTCTCGCCTTCGGGCTCGAGGCGATCCCCTTCTACGACCTCGAGCCGGCGCGGGTGGTCCTCTCTTTCGGCGCCGACTTCTTGGAGACCTGGCTCTCGCCCGTCGAGCACGCCCGCCAGTTCGCCGCGGCACGCGCCTACCGGCAGGGGCGGATCGGGCGCTTCGCCTACATCGGCCCCCGCCTCTCCCTCACGGGGGCCAACGCCGATGAGTGGATCGCGGCGCGGCCGGGGACGGAGGGGCTCCTCGCGCTGGGGATGCTCCACACGATCCTCGCGGAGCGCCTGGCTGCTCCGCTCCCCGGGGCGGAGAAGGAGGCGCTGGCCAGGCTCGTGGCCCCGTTCACGCCCGCCGCGGTCGCTGAGCGGGCCGACGTCTCCGGAGACAAGGTCCGCGTCCTGGCCCGTGCCTTTGCTCGGCTGCGCCCCAGCCTGGCCCTCGCGGATGGGCGGGGGACAGGCGGGACGGCGACCTGCCTCGCGGTCCATCTCCTGAATTACGTCGTCGGGAACCTCGGCCAGACGGTGCGGTTCGGGCCGACGGCGGCGGCGGGGCGGACCTCCGCCTACCGGGAGATGCGAGAACTCCTGCTGGCCATGGAGGGTGGGAAGATCTCGCTCCTCCTCCTCAGCGGGGTCAACCCCCTCTTCACCCTCCCGGAGGGGGCGCGCTTCCAGGAGGCGGTCCGGAAAGTCCCCCTGGTGGTGAGCTTCGCGTCCTTCCCCGACGAGACGGCGGCTGCGGCCCACCTGATCCTGCCGGAGCACACCTTCCTCGAGGCGTGGGGCGATCACGAGCCGTGGGACGGGGTCCGCGGCCTCCAGCAGCCGGTCATGCGGCCCCTCTACGACACCCGGAGCCCGGGGGACGTCCTCCTGGCGGTGGCGAAGCGCCTCGGGATGGCGAAGGCCTTCCCCTGGGATGACTTCGCCGCGTACCTGCGGGAGCAATGGCGGGACGTGCACCGGCGGCTTCCGCCCGCCGAGGAATTCGAGACCTTTTGGGGCCAGGCGCTCCAGCGGGGCGGCCTCTTCACGCCCGTCGCATCCCGACCGGTGCGGCTCAACCCGGCAGTCCTCCGGCACCGCTTCGAGTTCGAGGCACCGGAGTCGGCGGGCGAGCCTGAGGGTTTCACCCTGATTCCGTACCCCTCCCCGGCCTTCTACGACGGCCGGCTGGCGAACCGTCCCTGGCTCCAGGAGCTGCCGGACCCGCTCACCCAGAACGTCTGGGACACCTGGGTGGAAGTCCATCCCACGGATGCCCAGCGGCTCGGCGTGGGACAGGGGGATGTGCTCCGCCTCGAGTCCCCCTCCGGTCGGGTGGAGCTGCCCGCCCACCTCTCGGGCGGGGTGCGCCCCGGGACGGTCGCGGTTCCGGTTGGGCAGGGCCACACGGTGTTCGGGCGCTATGCGGCGGGGCGGGGGGCCAATCCGATCCCGCTGCTGTCCCCCGAGCCCGAGGCGGCCTCGGGCGGCCTCCCCTGGCTCGCGAACCGGGTGACCGTCCGGCCGACGGGGAGGCGTCAGCCGCTCGTGTCGGTGGCGGGCAGCGACCGGCCCCACGACCGGGAGATCATCCAGAGCGTGTCGTTGGCCGCGCTGCAGAGCGGGCGCCTGCCGGGGGAGCGGCCGCACCTGCTGGAAGGGCATGAAAGCTTCGAAGCTTTTCTGGAGTGGAAGGCGAGTCCGGAACGCAAGTATCAATACCACCTCGACACCGTCATGACGCTGCAAACCGACTACCTCGTGGATCTGCACGGAAAACTGCTGACAGACTTTCTCGGCCGGTTCGAGAATCTCCAGGACGACTTCGGCACGATCTGCAAACGGATCGGCGTGCCGACGCCCGAACTGCCGCACAAGCGCAAG
>JACPAU010000062.1 GCA_016180705.1 Candidatus Methylomirabilota bacterium | reverse complement strand
ACCGGGGCCGCAGCCTGGATCAGGGAGGCGTTGATCGCGGTGGTGAGGGGCACGCCCACGTAGGTGAGCGCGGTCCCCAGGACGTAGCCGGTCAGGCCCAGGAACAGGAACGGCAGGAGATCCCCGCGGCCGGGCCGGGGCGCCCGGCGGTCCCGGAGCAAGATGAGCCAGAGGAACGGTGCCGCCAGGGCGAAGCGGAGGGCGACGAAGGTCAGGGGCGGGAGTTCGCGGAGAGCCAGCTTGATCAGGGGGAAGTAGGACCCCCACATCGCGGTGACGAGCACGAGCAGCAGGTAGGCCGCCCGCTCGGAGAGCACCCTTTCCGTTGACGTCTCACCCTCCATCCCGCCCCCTGTCCAGCGAACGGCGGGACACTACCAGAGGGGCGCGCGGACGGTCAAGGCGAGCCAAGAGGGACGCATGAGGACCGACGTCCGGGTCTGCATCATCGGGGGCGGCGCCCTCGGGTGCAGCATCGCATACTACCTCGCCCGCATGGGGTGCCGGGAGGTGCTCCTCCTGGAGAAGACGGAGATCGGCGCCGGGTCCACGAGCCAGGCGGCCGGGCTCGTCGGCCGCCTCCGCGGAAGCGCCCTCATGACGGACCTGATGCACCTCGCCGTCCGGAACCTCAAGGCCCTGCGGGAGGAGACCGGGGAGGACCCGGACTTCCACGAGGTGGGGAGCATCCGGCTGGCCCTGACGGCGGCGCGGGAGGAGGAACTCCGCCGCCAGGTCGCCTTCGGGAAACGGCACGGCCTCCAGATAGACTTCATCGGGCCGGCGGAAGCGAGACGGCTCGTGCCGGCCCTCGAGATCGCGGGGGTCCGGGTGATGACCTACATCCCCGACGACGGGTTCGTGGATCCGTACCTGCTCACCATGGCCTTCGCGAAGGGGGCCCGCCGCCACGGGGTGCAGATCCGGCGCGGGGTGGCCGCGGAGGGCATCCTGGTCGAGGACGGCGCCGTGGCGGGGGTCGTGGCGGGCGGGGAGGAGATCCGGGCCCAGTGGGTGGTGGACGCCGCCGGCGCGTGGAGCGAGCCCGTGGCGGCGATGGCAGGGATCCGGGTCCCCCAGTTCCCGGTCCGGCACCAGCTCTGGGTGACCGCGGATCTCCCGGGCGTGCGTCCGGACCAGCCGGTGGTCCGGATCCCGGACGCCTACGCCTACGTGCGCCCGGAGGTGCGGGGGCTGCTCATCGGCTTCTTCGAGCCGAGCGCGGTCGGGCTCGACCCCGGGACGCTGCGGCGCGACTTCGAGATGCGCTTCTTGCCCACGGATGACCGCGTGCTCGCCACCTGGGCCCCGCCGGTCGGCGCGCAGTTCCCCGCCCTGCTGGACGCCCCCATCGTCCGGGGATGCGCCGGCCTCCCCACCTTCACGCCGGACGGGCGGTTCCTCCTGGGCGAGGCCCCCACCGTGAAGCGCTTCGTGATCGCGTCGGGCTGCTGCGCCCACGGCATCATGACGGCGCCGGCCGTGGGCCAACTCGTCGCCGAACTCATCCTGGAGGGCAAGCCGTCCCTCGACCTGGCCCCGCTCAGCCCCGGCCGGTTCGGCCCCGAGTACGGCGACCGGTCCCGCCTTCAGGCCGCCTGCGAGGCGGTTCACAACGGCTACTACGCTCTCAGCCCGGGGTACCGCTGAGCCCCCCGAACCACCGGGCGAGCGCGTCGGGCGCCAGGTCGGCCAGCGCGGCGACCGCCGCGTCGGCCTCGGCGGCGAGGCGCTCGAGCGGGTAGGTGCTGGCCACCCCGATCACCCGCATCCCCGCCGCCTTCGCCCCCCGGATGCCCTCCAGCGAGTCCTCGAGAACCAGGCACTCCTCGGCCAGGATCCGGTCCACCGGCCGCGCCCCGCCGTTGAGCCCGGCGAGGGCCTTGAGGAACGGGGCCGCATCGGGCTTCCCCCGCTCCACGTCCTCCATCGCCACCAGCGCCGCGAAGCGGTCCCGGAGGCCGGCCTGGCGCAACACCCAATCCACCTCCCGGCGCGGCGCCCCCGACGCCACCGCCAGCCGGTAGCGGTGCGCGGCCGCGCGGACGAGGTCGGCCGCCCCGGGCGCCAGCGGCGGGCGGGCCGCCACGGCCTCCAGGTAGTGGCGGCTCTTGCGGGCCACCATGGCCGCGACCGCAGCGGCCTCTGCCCGCCTCCCGGCGGCCGCCAAGGCCTTGGCGAAGATCGCGGCATCGCTGAGGCCGAGGTATTCCGCCTCGTACGCAGCAGCCGTAAGGGCCACCCCCTCCTCGGCCAGCACGCGCTGGTAAAGGCGGAGCAGGATCGGCTCGTCGAGGCATAACGTCCCGTTGAAGTCGAAGATGAGCGCCTTCAGAGTGGCCGGCATGGCGCGGGCGCCCTAGGCCTTGATCATCCGGAGGCCCTGCTTCCCGAGCAGCAGGCGCAGGGCGCCCAGTGCCGCCAGGACGACGCCGATGATGAGCGTGGACATCGCGGCCGCCTGGCCCGTGTCGCCGGCGTCGTCCAGGAGCAGCACCGCGATGGCCGCCGTCTTGGTGTCCGGGGCGTACAGGAAGATGACCGCGCTGATGGTCACCATGCTGGTCATGAAGAAGTAGATCGCGGACGAGACGAAGGCGACGCGCGTGAGGGGGAGGAGGACCCGCCGGAAGGTCATGAAGACGCCGGCCCCGAGGCTCACCGCCGCCTCCTCGACCGACCGGTCAATCTGCTTGAGGTTCGCGATGCCGGCGAGCACCGCGAGCGTGAAGTAATGGAAGACGTTGCAGATGGCCAGGATCCACATCGTCCCGTAAAAAGGAACGCCCGGGCGGTTGAACGCGAAGATGTAGGCCAGCCCCAGGACGGTCCCCGGGATGGCCGCCGGGATGATGGCGAGCAGGTAAAGGAGGCGGGCCCCGACCGGGCGCTTCTTCTCCACGAGGTAGGCTACCAGGAGGCTCAGCACCCCTCCGGCCAGGGCCGCGACCGCCGAGATCTTCAGGCTCACCCAGAGGACCCCGTACCCCCCCACCGACTCGAAACGGTAGTGCCGCAGGGTGGGGGTGAAGTCGTACCCCCACAACC
>JACPAU010000061.1 GCA_016180705.1 Candidatus Methylomirabilota bacterium | reverse complement strand
GGCGGTGGGGCCGCGGAGCCTCACCCCCTTCGTCCGGGGGACGATGGGCGGCCCGACCAACATCTACCGGTCCCTCCAGTGGACGAACATGAACTGGGCCTTCTCCTACGCGGCGACCGGCTACGTGGATTACGGCATGATCGGTGCCCTGCAGGTGGATCCCTACGGGAACATCAACTCGACCCTCCTCGGCGGCTCCTACGACGAGCCCGCGCGCCGCTTCCCGGGCAGCGGCGGGGGGAACGAGGTCGCCTCCCTCTGCTGGAAGACGATCATCGTCCTGAAGCACGAACCCCGCCGCTTCGTGGAGAAGCTCGACTTCGTCACCTCGCCCGGCTACGGGGACGGGTCCGGGGCGCGGGAGCGGGCGGGGCTGCCCCGGGGGACGGGCCCGTGGCGCGTCGTGACCAGCAGGGCCGTCTTCGGCTTCGACGAGGAGACGAAGCGGATGCGCCTGCTCGGCGCCCTCCGGGGCCTCAGACCGAAGGAGGTGCTGGCGGGGATGGGGTTCGAGGTGCGGCAGGTGGGGTCCCTCGAGGAGATGGCTCCGCCCACGGAGGAGGAACTGCGCCTCCTGCGGGAAGAAATTGACCCGAGCGGCGTTATCATCCGGGGGGAGAAGATGCGGGCGGCGCGGTGAGGGCCCCGTATCCTCCGGTCTGATAGGGCCAAAACCCAATATGGAGGATACCAAGTAAATCAGTATGTAACAAATTTGTTCTTCATGTGAATTCTCGTATTCTTGGAGAGGGCAAGGGGAGGGCAGGGGCATGGGCACCAGGGATGCGGTGATCCTGAGCGCCGTCCGGACGGCAGTCGGGAACTTCGGGGGAACCCTCCGCGACGTCTCGGCCAACGTGCTCGGCGGCATCGCCATCCGGGAGGCGGTCCGGCGGGCGGGCCTCGAACCTGACGGGGTGGACGAGGTCATCATGGGAAACGCCATCGCCGCCGGTCTCGGCCTCAACCCAGCCCGGGCGGCGACGCTCGAGGGGGGACTGGACGTCCAGACCCCGGCCTACACGGCCAACCACGCGAGCGGCTCGGGACTGAAGGCCGTCGCGCTGGCGGCCCAGGCCATCAAGGCGGGGGAGGCCGAGGTGGTCGTGGCGGGGGGCATGGAGAGTATGAGTGGATCCCCCTACCTCCTCCCCCGGGCCCGCTGGGGGCAGCGGCTGGGCCACGGGGAGGTGCTGGACAGCATGATTCTGAACGGCGTCACCTGTCCCACGACCCGGACGCGCCTGGGGCTGTACGCCGAGAGCATCGCGGCCGACATGGGCATCACGCGGGAGGACCAGGACCGCTTCGCGCTGCGCAGCCACCAGAACGCCGTCGCGGCCATCGACGCGGGGCGCTTCGTGGAACAGATCGTTCCGGTCGCGGTGCCCCGGCCGAAGGGGGAGCCGGAACTCTTCCGCGTGGACGAGCACCCCAAGCGGGGTACCTCCATGGAGGCGCTCGCCAGGCTCAAGCCGTCGTTCAAGGAGGGGGGGACCGTGACGGCGGGGAACTCCTCCGGGATCACGGACGGGGCGGCCGCCGTGGTGGTCACGACCTGGCAGCGGGCGGACCGCCTCGGCGTCCGGCCGATGGCCGTCATCCGGTCGAGCGCCTCCGCGGGTGTCGAGCCGACCGAAATGGGCCTCGGGCCGGTCCCGGCCTGCCGGATCGCCCTGGAGCGGGCCGGGCTCAAGCTCGACGACATTGAGCTGATTGATTTCAACGAGGCCTTCGCCGCGCAGGCGCTGGGCGCCCTCAAGCTGATGGACGCCGACCTCGGCCGGGTGAACATCTACGGGGGCGCCATCGCCATCGGCCACCCGATCGGGGCGTGCGGGGCGCGAACGCTCGTCACGCTCCTGTATGCGCTGCGGGACACCGGGAAGCGGTTCGGCCTGGACACGCTCGGGATCGGCGGGGGGCAGGGAGTGACCCTGATCGTGGAGCGGGTCTAAGGGGACGTCGGCCGGGGACACACGGGTCAGGCGCGTGAGCGAGATCCAGCTCAAGCTCGACGACCTCTCCATCGCCTTCGGGGGGGTCGCTGCCCTTGCGGGCGTGAGCCTCGAGCTCCGGCGCGGCGAGATCTTCTCCCTCATCGGGCCGAACGGGGCCGGCAAGACGGCCCTGCTCAACTGCGTCAACGGCCTGTACGTCCCCCAACGGGGCAGGGTGGTCTTCGAGGGGCAAGAGATCAACAGCCTCCGGCCGTCGGAGCGGGCCCGCCTCGGCATCGCCCGCACGTTCCAGAAGATCGAGCTCTTTTCGGGGATGACCGTCCTGGACAACATCCGCCTGGGCCGGCACCTTCACCTCCGGACCGGGCTGCTCACGGGGATGGTGTACGTGGGACCGGCGGCCCGGGAGGAGATCGAGCACCGCGAGTTCATCGAGCGGGAGATCCTGGACTTCCTCGAGATCCAGCACATCCGCCACAAGGTCGTCGGCATGCTCCCCTACGGGCTCCAGAAGCGGGTGGAGCTGGGCCGGGCCCTCGCCCTGAACCCGAAGGTCCTCCTGCTCGATGAGCCGATGGCCGGCCTGAACCTCGAGGAGGTGGAGGACATGGCCCGCTTCATCCTCGACGTCAACGAGGAGGAGCGCTGGGCCGTCACCTGCCTCCTCGTCGAGCACGACATGGGCGTCGTGATGGACATCTCGCACCGGGTGGCTGCGCTCAACCACGGCGTGAAGATCGCGGAGGGCCCCCCCGCCGTCGTGCAGAGCCACCCGGAAGTCATCAAGGCCTACCTCGGAGAGGCCCGAGACCTCTATGGCACACGCCGGTGAAGCGCCCGTCCCGGGCGGGGACGGGCTCCGAGCGCTCACGATCCCGCGCCTCTTCCTCCAGGCCGCAGAGCGGCACGGCGACCGGAAGGTGGCGATGCGGGAGAAGGAGTACGGGATCTGGCGGCCCATCACCTGGCGCCAGTACCTGGAGCGCGTGCGGAACGTGGCCCTGGGGCTCATGGCCCTGGGGCTCGAGCCCGGGGACAAGGTCGCCCTCATGGGGGACAACCGGCCCGAGGGGCTCTTCGCCGAGATGG
>JACPAU010000095.1 GCA_016180705.1 Candidatus Methylomirabilota bacterium | reverse complement strand
CAACGCCGGCGGAACCGTGAGCCTCCTCGAGGCGGCCGCGGCCGCGGCGCCGGGGGCCCGGGTCCTGGTCATCGGGTCGGCGGAAGCCTACGGGGAAGTCGAAGAGGACGACCTGCCCCTCACCGAGGATAGGCCGCTCAGGCCGCTGACCCCCTACGGGCTGAGCAAGGCGGCCGCCGAGAAGGTCGCCCTCTTCTACGCGCGCTCCCGCGGCCTTCCGGTCCTCGTCGCCCGGGCGTTCAATCATACCGGGCCGGGGCAGGAGCCGACCTTCGTCTGCTCGGACTTCGCCCGCCAGATCGCCCGGATCGAGGCCGGGCTCACGGGGGCGGTGTTACGCGTCGGCGACCTCACGGCACGCCGGGACTTCTCGGACGTCCGGGACGTCGTCCGGGCCTACGACCTCCTCTTGGAGAAGGGGACGCCCGGGGAGACCTACAACGTGTGCAGCGGCCGGGCCTGGAGCATCGGGGAGATCCTGGAGATCCTGCGGGGGCTGGCGGGCACGCCGATCGCGGTCGAGGCCGACCCGACGCGGGGCCGGAGCGAGGACGTGCCGGTCCTCGTCGGCTCCTTCGCGAAACTGGAGGCGGCCACCGGCTGGCGCCCCGCCATCCCACTCCCGCGCACGCTGAAGGACCTCCTGGACTCGTGGCGGGCCGTCGTGGAGAAGGAGGCGCGCTGACGCGGGCATGGCCATCCTGGTGACCGGCGGGGCGGGGTTCATCGGCTCGCACGTCTCCGAGGCGCTCCTCGCCCGGGGCAGGGCGGTCGTCTGCCTCGACAACTTCGACGACTTCTACGCCCCGGCCGTCAAGCGGCGCAACCTGGCCGCCGCGCTCGGGCATCATGGATTCACGCTCGTCGAGGGGGACCTCCGGGATGCCGCGGCGCTGGAGGGCCTCTTCCGCCGGCACCGGGTCGAGGCCGTCATCCACCTGGCGGCGCGCGCGGGCGTCCGCCCCTCGATCCGCCAGCCGGCCCTCTACGCCGACGTGAACGTGACCGGGACCGCGGGCCTGCTGGAGGCGGCGCGGCAGGCGGGCGTCCCCCGATTCGTCTTCGGCTCCTCGTCCTCGGTGTACGGCGTCCGGACGGGGCGGCCCTTCAAGGAGACCGACGAGGCGGACGCGCCGGCCTCCCCCTACGGGGCGACGAAGCGTGCCGGCGAACTCCTCTGCCGGACCGCGCATGCGCTCACCGGGATGGCCGTCACCTGCCTGCGCTTCTTCACCGTGTACGGGCCGAGGCAGCGGCCGGAGATGGCCATCCACAAGTTCACCCGCCTCATCGAGGCGGACGCGCCGGTCCCCCTCTTCGGGGACGGGAGCAGCGCCCGGGACTACACCCATATAGAAGATATTGTCGCCGGGATCCTCGGGGCCCTCGACGCCTGTTCCGGGTTCGCCATCTATAACTTGGGGAACGCGGAGCCGATCCGGCTCACGGACCTGGTCGGCCTCCTCGGGATCGCCCTCGGGAGGAAGGCGCGGCTCACCCCCGGGCCGCCCGAGCCCGGCGACGTCCCCTTCACGTGCGCCGACATCTCGGCGGCGCGGGCGGCCTTTGGCTACGAGCCGAAGGTGAAGATCGCGGAGGGGCTGCAGCGCTTCGTGGCCTGGTACCGGGCCCAGAAGGGGTGATCCGATGAACATCTGCGTCGTCGGCGTCGGCTACGTCGGCCTCGTGACGGGCGCCTGCTTCGCCGAGTTCGGCCTGCACGTCACCTGCGTGGACAAGGACGCCGAGCGGATCAGCGCGCTCAAGGCCGGCAAGATCCCGTTCTACGAGCCGGGCCTGGAGGAACTGGTCCAGAAGAACAGCCGGGAGGGGCGCCTCACGTTCACCACGGACCTCGGGGCGGGCGTCGGGGGCTCTCTCGTCATCTTCCTGGCCGTCGGGACGCCGCCCCGCGGGGACGGCTCGGCCGACCTCAGCGCCATCGAGGAGGTGGCCCGGGGGATCGCCGGCGCCATGGACGACTACAAGGTCATCGTGACCAAGAGCACGGTCCCGGTGGGGACCGGCGCGCGCATCCGGGAGATCATCAGCCGGCACCAGTCGGGGCCCGTGGATTTCGACGTGGTCGCCAACCCGGAGTTCCTCCGGGAGGGAGCGGCGATCGAGGACTTCATGCGGCCCAACCGGGTCGTGATCGGGGCCTCGTCGCCGCAGGCCATCGCGATCCTGAAGGACCTCTACCGGCCGCTGTACCTCATCGAGACGCCGGTGGTCGTCACGGACCTGACGACGGCCGAACTCATCAAGTACGCGAGCAACGCCTTCCTGGCCACCAAGATCACGTTCATCAATGAGATCGCCAACCTCTGCGAGAAGGTGGGGGCGGACGTGCACGTGGTGGCGCGGGCGATGGGGCTCGACGGGCGGATCGGGCCGAAGTTCCTGCATCCCGGGCCGGGCTTCGGGGGCTCCTGCCTCCCCAAAGACCTCCGGGCGCTGACCGAGGTCGCGAGGAAGGCCGGGGAGCCGCTCGACCTCATCCAGACCGTGAGCCGCCTGAACGAGCAGCAGCGGGTCCGCATGCTGGAGAAGGTGGCGGCGGCGGTGGGGGAGGTGCGGGGGAAGACCCTGGCCGTCCTCGGCCTCTCCTTCAAGCCCAACACCGACGATATCCGGGAGGCGCCGGCCCTGGACCTCATCCGCGGCCTCCTCGAGCGGGGCGCGCGCATCCGGGCCTTCGACCCGGCGGCGATGGCGAACGCCGCGCGGGTGCTGCCCGAGGCGGAGTACTGCAAGGACGCCTACGACGCCGCCGCCGGCGCGGACGCCGTCGTCCTGGTCACGGAGTGGAACCAGTTCCGCAACCTGGACCTCGCGCGCCTGAAGGCCGCGCTCCGGCAGCCGGTCTTCGTGGACCTGCGCAACGTCTACGAGCCGCGGCGGATGCGGGAGCAGGGCTTCCGCTACACGGGCGTCGGCCGCGGATGAGCACGCACGGGGCTAAGAGGGTCTACTAATACAAACGACGGAACGAAAGTGACACCGTCCGGGTCCTGGCGCCGGCGCCGCCCCGGCCCCCGTGGGGAACCCTCCCGTGGTTCCCCCCATCGGCCAAGAGCCGATG
>JACPAU010000203.1 GCA_016180705.1 Candidatus Methylomirabilota bacterium | reverse complement strand
CTCCAGCTGCGCGCCCTCGACGCGGCGGCCCTGCGGTCCCGGCCCGCCGTCCTCGTGGTGGGGCCGGAGGGCGGCCTCGACGCGACCGAGGTCGCGGCCCTCCGGGAGGCGGGCTTCACGCTGCTCACGCTCGGCCCCCGGATCCTCCGGGCCGAAACGGCCCCCCTGGCGGCCCTCGCCGTGCTGCAGTTCCTCGCGGGGGACCTCGGCTGAGGGTGCGGCCACCTTGATTTTTCGGGGGCCGTGTGTGACCATGGCCTCGCCGCGGATCCGCCTCTCGGCCTCGCGGAAGAGGATGGATGTGGCGCGCCTGCTCATCGTGGACGACGAGGAGAACCTCCGCAGTTCCCTCTGCCAGGCCTTCCGGATGGAGGGCTACGAGGTGACCGGGGCGGCCGACGCCCAGGAGGCCCTCAGCCTCATCCAGGGAGCCACCTTCGACGTCCTCCTGAGCGACCTCATGATGCCCGGGCTCGACGGCCTCTCCCTCCTGGAGAAGGCCCGCGTCCTGCTGCCCGAGGCGGTGATCATCCTCATGACGGGCCAGGCGACGGTGGAGTCGGCCATCCGCGCCCTGAAGGGCGGGGCCTACGACTACATCCTGAAACCGTTCAAGCTGGAGGAGGTCTTCCACGTGATGGGGCGGGGCCTGGAGCAGCAGCGCCTCCGGCGCGAGAACCTCGCGCTGGCCGAGATCAACCGCCGGCTCACCGAGATCGACCAGATCAAGTCGGACCTCCTGTCGGCGATCACCCACGAGTTCCGGACCCCCCTCACCATCATCTACGGCTGGATGGACCTGCTCCTCACGGGGCAGTTCGGGGACCTCGCCGGCGGTACCCGGGAGGGCGTGGAGGCCATCGGGCACTCGGCCCGCCGCCTAGGGCGCCTCATCGCGAATCTCCTGGCCTACGTGGAGTTCGAGCGGCAGGAGGCGGCGTTCCAGGACCAGGTCGTGGACCTGGGGGAGATCTTGCGGACCACCGCGACGCAGCTCGCCGCCGAGTATGCCGAGAAGCGGGTCCGGGTGGAGTTTCCGGGCGGACCCCGAGAAACTCGCCCTTCTCTTCGGCAACCTGGTGGAGAACGCCATCAAGTTCAATCGGGCCGGGGAGCGGATCCTGCTGGACGCGTGGGCGGCGGACGGCGCGGCCACCGTCTCCATCACCAACACCTACGGCCGGATCCCCCCGGAGCGCCTCTCCCGCGTCTTCGAGCCCTTCACCCAGGGGGACATGACCCTCACGCGCGCGGCGGGCGGCCTGGGGCTGGGCCTCTCGGTGGCCCGGGCGATCGTCGAGGCGCACGGGGGGAGCATCGCGCTCTGCCCGGCTGAGCCCCAGGGGACCACCGTGACGGTCACGCTCCCCCTGGGGGGCCCCGCGGCGGCGGGGGGCTCCCCTGCCCCCCCTCACCAGCCCGGGCGGGCGCCCGACCAACGCCACCTACGGGTTCACGGGGATGCTGCTGAAGCTCCTGCGGGAGCAGGCGCCGGAGTCCGCGGGGGTCGTCTTCGACACCGAGGGGCCGACCGAGCGGCACCTGGCCTTCGAGGCCTACAAGGCCCAGCGCCCCCCCATGCCCGAGGCGCTGGCCGCCCAGCTCCCGGATATCCAGGAGGTCGTGCGCGGGCTGCGCCTCCCGCTCGTCGCGGAGCCGGGGCAGGAGGCGGACGATCTGCTGGGCAGCCTGGCGGTTCAGGCCGAGCGGGCCGGCTTCGACGTGGTCCTGGTCACGGCCGACAAGGACATGTGCCAGGTGGTGGGGCCGCACATCCGCCTCTACGACAGCATGCGGGAGCGCTGGACGGGGGAGGCGGAGGTCCGGGAGCGGTTCGGGGTCCCGCCCGCCGCCGTGCCGGAGGTGCTGGGCCTGATGGGGGACAGCGTGGACAACATCCCGGGCGTCCCCGGGGTGGGGGAGAAGACGGCGAAGCTGCTCGTGGCGGAGTTCGGCTCGATCGAGAACCTCCTCGCCCGCCTCCCGGAGGTCACGCGCCCGCGCCTGCGGGAGGCGCTGGCGGCCCACGCGGAGCAGGCGCGGCTCAGCCGGACCTTGGCCACGATCCGCACCGACCTACCCATCGCCTTCGAGCCCGAGACCTTCCGTCGGCTGCCGCCCGACCTCGCCGCCCTCGCGACGCTCTTCCGGGGCCTGGGGTTTTCCCGGCTGCTCGAGGCGACCGCCCAGGGGGAGTTGCCGGGCCTGCCGGCGGGACGGGCGTCGTGAGGCTCGGCGCCCTCAGCCTCTACGAGAATGCGCTCCTCTTCGGGCACGATGCGACGCCCCGCCTGGTCGCCGTGGAGCGGGCCGGCGAGAGCGAGATCTGCTGCTACCTCCGCGAGGGGGGCCGGCTCGTCACCCGGCGCCTCCCCTTTTCCCCTTTCCTCCTCCTGGCCAGCACCGACCTGCTGAAGGGCTACGCCGGGGCCGCCGACGTGGAGGCGCTGGCGGGGGAGGCCCCCCTCCGCTACCTGGCCCGGGTGCCGGGCTGGGGGGAGGCGCTGCGACTCCGGGCGCACCTCCAGAAGGGCTCGGGGAAGACCGCCGCCGCCCCGGACGCCCCCTACCGTTTCTTCAACGACCCCGTCCACCAGCATCTCCTCCTCTCGGGCCAGACCCTCTTCCTCGGCCTCGCCTTCGAGGACCTCCGGCGCCTGCAGCTCGACATCGAGACCTACTGCGCCTCGGGCTTCGAGTTCCCCAACGCGGAGCGGGAGTCGGACCGCATCACGGCCGTCGCGCTCCGGGACAGCACCGGCTGGGAGCGGGTCCTGTCGGGGCGGGAGTGGGACGAGGCGAGCATGCTCCGGGAGGTCAGCCGGGAACTCCAGGCGCGCGACCCGGACATCCTGGAGGGCCACAACCTCTTCCGCTTCGACCTCCCCTACCTCGAGGCCCGGGCCAGGCGGCACGCCGTGCCGCTCGCGTGGGGTCGGGACGGGGGCGCGCTCGCCGGGCACCCCTCGCGCCTGCAGGTGGCGGAGCGGACCATCACCTACACCAAGTACGAGATCGCCGGCCGGCACGTCGTGGACACCTGGATGCTGGCCAACTTCTACGACGTGGCGGCGCGGGAACTGGAGGGCTACGGGCTGAAGGAGGTGGCCCGGCACTTCGGCCTCACCTCGCCGGACCGGGTGACGATCCCGGCGCACCGGGCCTCCTGGTACTTCGATCACGACCCCGAGACGCTCTGCCGGTACGCCCTGGACGACGTCCGGGAGACCGAGGCGCTGGCCGCGCTCCTCAGCCGGTCCTACTTCGTCCAGGCCCAGATCTTCCCCTACTCCTACCAGAACGTCGTCCTGCGGGGGACCGCCACGAAGATCGACGCGCTCCTCCTCCGGGAGTACCTCCGGCAGCGGCAGGCCATCCCGCTCCCGGGCCCCGCCCAGCCGTTCGCCGGGGGCTACACGGCGGTCAAGTACGTCGGGGTCGCCCGCTCCGTCCTGCACTGCGACGTGGCCTCGCTGTACCCGTCCCTCATGCTGAAGGACGGCCTGTTCCCCCGGAGCGACACCCTCGGGGTCTTCCCGGTGCTCCTCACGGACCTGCGGGCCTTCCGGCTCGAGGCCAAGGCGGCGGCCCGGGCCGCCCCGACGGAGCGGGAGCGGCAGGGGATCGAGGCGCTCCAGGCCACCTTCAAGGTTCTGATCAACTCCTTCTACGGCTACCTGGGCTTCGCGCTCGGCCACTTCAACGACTTCGACCAGGCGAAGCGCGTGGCGGCGGCCGGCCGCGCCCTCATCCGGCAGATCGTGGCGTGGCTGGAGCGCCGGGGCTGCCAGGTGATCGAGGTGGACACGGACGGCCTCTACTTCATGCCCCCGCCCACCGTGGGGGAGGCCGAGGCCGAGGCGCTGGTCGAGGAGCTCATCCGCACCCTCCCGGCGGGCATCACGCTGGAGTTCGACGGCCGCTACCCGGCCATGTTCTCGTACAAGATGAAGAACTACGCCCTCCTGGACGAGGCGGACCGGCTGATCATCCGCGGCTCCGGTCTCCGGTCGCGGGGACTGGAGCTGTTCCAGCGGCGCTGGATGGAGGAGATGTTCCGGCTGGCCCTCACGGGGGAGCGGGAGAAGGTCCCGGCCCTGCTGGAGCGCTACCGGGAGGCCTTCCGGCGCCACGAGTTCGACGTCGAGATGTTCATGAAGACGGAGACCCTCCAGGAGTCGCTGGAGAGCTACCGGGAGAAGGTCCGGCAGAAGAAGCGGAACCCGGCCGCCGCCTACGAACTGGGCCTCAAGGCCGAGCGCCCCTACCAGCCGGGGGATCAAATCTCGTATTACGTGACCGGGCGGGGCCGGAAGGTCAAGGTGCACGAGCACGGGAGGCTGGCGGCGGAGTGGGATCCGGCCCACCCGGACGAGAACGTAGAGTACTACATCGGGAAACTGGAGGAACTGCACGCGAAGTTCCTCCCCTTCCTCCAGGGCGGCGGACCGGTGGCGGAGGAGGCGGAGGCGGCGGGGCCGGAGGGCGACTGAGGGATGCTGGTGGTGGGCCTCACCGGGGGCATCGCCACCGGGAAGAGCACGGTCGCCCGGATGCTCCGGGCACGGGGCGCGGCGGTCCTCGACACGGATGCGCTGGTCCACGAATTGCAGGCTCCGGGGACCGAGGTCTACCGCACCATTCTCGACGCCTTCGGTTCGGACATCCTGGCCCCCGACGGGACGCTGGACCGGCAGAAACTCGGCACCCGCATCTTTGCCGATCCGGAGGCGCGCCGCAGGCTCGAGGCGATCGTCCACCCCGCCGTCGCGGCCGAGATCCGGCGGCGCGTGGAGGTCCTCCGGCGGGAGGGACGGACCCGGCTCTGCATCGTCGAGGCCGCCCTCCTGGTCGAGGGGGGACGGCGGGGCATCGTGGACCGGATCGTGGTGGTCACGGCCCCCGAAGCGGAGCAGGTGGCGCGGCTGCGGGCGAAGACCGGGCTCGGCGAGGAGGAGGCCTGGCGACGGGTTCGGGCGCAGCTCCCGTCGGCCGCCAAGGCCGGCCGCGCGGATCACGTCCTGGTGAACGATGGCGACCTGGCGGCCCTGGCCCGGGACGTCGATGCGCTGGCGGACATCCTCCTCGGGGAGGCCGCGGCGGGGCAAAAAACCCCTTGACACGGTCGGAGGGCGTTCCTATACTGCAAAAAAGTTCGAACGGCGCACGCCAGTCACCTCTTTGGACATCCCGGAAGGACGCCAGCCCAACACCCCCTGCGGATCTTGCCACGACCGTTGGATGTCACGTCCCGGTGAGCGCCTGGCCCGAAAGGGCGCGCGAGGTCGAGAGAGGCCGCGTGTGTGAGCCGTGGACGGCGATCCCGTTCGCGCACGAGGCGATAGGTTCTTTCCCCCCGCCCCGGGAGCCGGTGCCGGCGCTCCGGGAGGGACGGCGAGGGATGCCCCGGGTGGGGCCTCGCCGCCCAGAGGAACGTTGCGCATGACCCCAGAGCGCGAAGAAGCCGTCAAGGATCCCCCGCGCGCCGACGCGCCCCGCGCCGACCTCATGAATATCGCGGACCTGAAGGACAAAACCATCTCGGAGTTGAACGCCCTGGCACGCCAGGTCGGGGTGGTGGGGGCGAGCGGCCTCCGGAAGCAGGAGCTCATCTTCAAGATCCTGGAGGCCCAGACGGAGAAGAACGGCCTCATCTTCGCCGAGGGGGTCCTGGAGATCCTCCCGGACGGCTTCGGCTTCCTCCGCTCGCCGGACTACAACTACCTCCCGGGGCCGGACGACATCTACGTCTCCCCCTCCCAGATCCGCCGGTTCGACCTCCGGACGGGCGACACCGTCTCCGGGCAGGTCCGGCCGCCGAAGGAGGGGGAGCGCTACTTCGCCCTCCTGAAGGTCGAGGCGGTCAACTTCGAGCCGCCGGAGCAGATCAAAGAGAAGATCCTCTTCGACAACCTGACCCCCCTCTTCCCGAACCGCCGCTTCAAGCTGGAGACGACCTCCGACGAGCTCAACATGCGGGTCATGGACTTGGTCACCCCCATCGGGAAGGGACAGCGGGGGCTCATCGTGGCCCAGCCGCGGACCGGGAAGACGATCCTGCTCCAGAAGATCGCCACCTCCATCGCCAAGAATCATCCGGAGTGCATCCTCATCGTGCTGCTCATCGACGAGCGGCCGGAGGAGGTGACGGAGATGCAGCGGACCGTCAAGGGGGAGGTGGTCTCCTCCACCTTCGACGAGCCCGCGACCCGCCACGTCCAGGTCTCCGAGATGGTGCTGGAGAAGGCCAGGCGCCTGGTCGAGCACCGGCGGGACGTGGTCATCCTGCTCGATTCCATCACCCGGCTGGCCCGGGCCTACAACACGATCGTCCCGCCCTCGGGGAAGGTCCTCTCGGGGGGCGTGGACAGCAACGCGCTCCAGCGACCGAAGCGCTTCTTCGGGGCCGCCCGGAACATCGAGGAGGGGGGCTCCCTCACCATCATGGCCACCGCCCTCATCGACACCGGCAGCCGGATGGACGACGTGATCTTCGAAGAGTTCAAGGGGACGGGCAACATGGAGCTCCACCTGGACCGGCGGCTGGTGGACAAGCGGGTCTTCCCGGCCATCGACATCTTCCGGTCCGGCACCCGGAAGGAGGAGCTGCTGCTCACCCAGGAGGAGCTGAACCGGATGTGGGTCCTCCGGAAGGTCCTCTCCACCATGGGGGTGGTGGAGGCGATGGAACTCCTGCTGGAGAAGCTCCGGGAGACGAAGACCAACCTGGATTTCCTGCACGCCATGAACGCCTGACGTCCGGCCCTCCCCGGATGCCGAAGGCAGCCCGCCCGCGGCTGCCTTTTTTGTTGTGGGGGCCGGGAGGCTTTCCTATACTAAACAGTTGCCGCCGGCGCGCGAGAGGCGGCAGCGGGAAAGGAGCGGCCGATGAAGTCCGAGATCCATCCCCAGTACAGCCCCTGCACCATCATCTGTGCGTGCGGGGAGGTGTTCCACAGCCGCTCCACCGTGCCCCAGATCCGGGTCGAGATCTGCTCCAAGTGCCACCCCTTCTTCACCGGGCGGCAGAAGCTGATCGACACGGAGGGCCGGGTGGAGCGCTTCCAGCGGAAGTACCGGGGGAAGAAGGCGGCCCCGGCGGCGGAGTGACGGACTCGCGGCCGGCCGGCCGCGTGCCCGAGGGCGACGATGTCCCGTTGGCTCGAGAAGCTGAACGAGATCGAGGCCCGTTACGAGGCCCTCACGGCCCGCCTGGGCGACCCGGCGGTACTGCAGGACCCGTCCGCCTACCAGAAGGCGGCAAAGGCGCACGCCGACCTCAGCCCCCTGGTGGAGCGCTACCGGGCGTACCGGAAGCTCACGCGCGAGGCGGCCGAGACCCGCGGCCTCCTGAAGGAGACCATCGACCCGGACATGCGAAATCTGGCGGAGGCCGAGCTGAAGGACCTCGAGCGGCGGGCGGCCGCGCTGGAGGAGGAGCTGCAGCGCCTGCTCCTCCCCAAGGACCCGAATGACGAGAAGAACATCATCCTGGAGCTCCGGGCGGGGACCGGGGGGGAGGAGGCCGCCCTCTTCGCCGCGGACCTCTGCCGGACCTACGTCCGCTACGCCGAGCGTCAGGGCTGGAAGGTGGAGGTCCTCTCCTCCCACGAGACCGGGACCGGCGGGTTCCGGGAGGTGATTCTGGGGATCGAGGGGAAGCGTGCCTACAGCCGCCTGAAGTTCGAGGGGGGCGTCCACCGGGTGCAGCGGGTCCCGGAGACCGAGGCGGCGGGGCGGATCCACACCTCGACGGTGACGGTGGCGGTCCTCCCGGAGGCGGAGGAGGTGGAGGTCCAGATCGATCCGAAGGACCTCCGGATCGACGTGTACCGCTCCACGGGCCCGGGCGGCCAGAGCGTGAACACGACCGACTCCGCCGTCCGGGTCACGCACCTCGGCACGGGGCTGGTCGTCACCTGCCAGGACGAGAAGTCGCAGCACAAGAACAAGGCCAAGGCCCTGAAGGTCCTCCGGGCCCGCCTCCTGGAGCGGGCGCAGGCGGAGCAGCGGGCGAGGATCGACCAGGACCGGGGCAGCCAGGTGGGGACCGGGGATCGGGCGGAGAAGATCCGGACCTACAACTTCCCCCAGAACCGGGTCACGGACCATCGGATCGGCCTGACCCTGCACAACCTTCCCGGCATTCTGGACGGCGAGCTGCAGCCCCTCATCGAGGCCCTGACGGCCCACTTCCAGGCCGAGCGGCTGAAGGCGGTCTCCTAGGTGCGGGGGGAGCGGGAAGGCGGGAGCGCCCGCGACGTGGCCGCCCTCCTCCGGGAGGCAGCCGAGCGTCTTGCGGCCGGCGGCCTGCCCACCCCCCGGTTGGACGCGGAGTGCCTCCTCGCCGCCGCCCTCGGCTGCGAGCGCGCCGCCCTCTACGGGAGGCGGGAGGCGGTGCCGCCCGCCGCGACCGCCCGCTTCGCGGCCCTCCTCGACCGGCGCGCGGCCCGGGAGCCGGTCGCCTATCTCACCGGGATCCGCGAATTCTGGTCCCTCCCGCTGAAGGTGACCCCCGCGGTCCTCATCCCCCGCCCCGACACCGAAATCCTCGTGGAGGCGGTCCTGGGGCTGCTGGCGGACCGCGCCCGGACACCGGCCACCGTGGCCGACGTGGGGACCGGCTGCGGCGCCATCGCCATCGCCCTCGCGGTGGCGCTGCCGGGGGCGCATCTGTATGCGGTGGACGTGAGCCCCGAGGCGCTGTCGCTAGCGGCGGAGAACGCCCACCGCTTCCAGGTCGAGAAGCGCATCACCTTCCTCCAGGGGGACGGGACCGCTCCCTTCTTTGCGACGGGCCTCGCGGGCGCGCTGGACGTCCTCGCCGCCAACCCGCCGTACATCCCGACCGCCGAGTTAGCGGCGCTCCCGCCGGAGGTCGCGCGGTTCGAACCCCGCCTCGCCCTGGATGGCGGCGCGGACGGCCTCACGTTCCACAGGCACCTGGCGGCCGGCGCCCCCCGACTCCTCCGGCCGGGCGGCTTCCTCGCCGTCGAAGTAGGGGCGGGGCAGGCCGGCGCGGTCCGCGCGCTGCTCGCCGGCACCCCCGACCTCGCTCCCCTCCCCACCGTGCAGGATCTCGCCGGCCGGGACCGGGTCTGCCTCGCCCGGCGGCACGGTCCCGCCGGGTAGGGGCGATCCGCCTGGAGCGCCCATGGACCAGCTGCACATCCGCGGCGGGCTCCCCCTGCAGGGGAGCGTCCGCATCAGCGGGGCCAAGAACGCGGCCCTCCCCTGCATCGCCGCCGGTCTCCTGAGCGACGGGGAGGTCCGCCTGGCCAACGTGCCCCGCCTGAGGGACATCGAGACCATCTGTCGCCTCCTCCGCCACATGGGGGTCGCGGCGGAGCCGGCCGGGGTGGAGGGCCTCACCCTCTCCGCCCGGAGCGTGAGCCGCTTCGAGGCCCCCTACGATCTCGTCCGGACGATGCGGGCCTCCGTCCTCGTGCTGGGCCCCCTCGTCGCCCGCTTCGGCCGGGCCCGGGTCTCGCTCCCCGGCGGCTGCGCGATCGGCCCCCGCCCCATCAACCTCCACCTGGCCGGGCTCCAGCAGATGGGGGCGGAGATCGACCTTAGCGAGGGGTACGTGGAGGCGAAGGCCCGCCGGCTGCGGGGGGCCCGGATCGTCTTCGACCCGGTGACCGTCACCGGGACCGAGAACCTCCTCATGGCGGCGGCGCTCGCCGAGGGAACCACGGTCCTGGAGAACGCCGCCCGCGAGCCGGAGGTCCAGGACCTGGCCGCCCTCCTCAACACGATGGGGGCGCGCGTCCGCGGAGCCGGGACCGACACCATCACGGTCGAGGGGGTGCCGACCCTGGGCCCGGCGGACCACCGCATCATCGCCGACCGGATCGAGGCCGGGACCTTCGCCGCGGCCGCCGCGATCACCCGGGGGGAGGTGACCCTGACCGACTGCGTGCCCGAGCACCTGGAGGCCGTCCAGGCGAAGCTGCGGGAGGCGGGGGCGGAGGTCACAGCGTCTCCGGCGTCGCTCCGGGTCCGGATGGGGGCGCGCCCTGCCGCGGTGAACGTCCAGACCGCCCCCTACCCCGGCTTCGCCACCGACATGCAGGCCCAGCTCATGGCCCTGATGAGCGTGGCGGAGGGCCGCTCGGTCATCACGGAGACGGTCTTCGAGAACCGCTTCATGCACGTCAACGAGCTCCTCCGCATGGGGGCCAACATCACGATCGCGGGGCGGGCCGCCCTCGTCCGGGGGGTCCCGCGTCTGCGGGGGGCGCCGGTCATGGCCACCGATCTGCGGGCGAGCGCGTCGCTCGTGCTCGCGGCGCTCGTCGCCGATGGGACCACGGTCGTCCACCGGATCTACCACCTGGACCGGGGCTACGAGACGATCGAGCGCAAGCTCTCGGGCCTGGGCGCCGACGTCCGGCGCGTGCGTGCCTAGATGGAGACACCGATCGCCATCGCCCTGCCCAAGGGGCGCCTCTTCGCCGAGGCCGTGGCGCTGTTCGAGGCCGTCGGGATCACGGGGCTGGAGGCCTTCCGGGACTCCCGGCGCCTCATCGTGGAGGACGGGAGCGGCCGGTACCGCTTCCTGGCCCTCCGGGACGCCGATGTCCCGACCTACGTGGAGCACGGGGCGGCGGACCTCGGCGTGGTGGGGAAGGACCAGCTCCTCGAGCACGGCCGCGACCTCTACGAGCCGCTCGATCTGCGCTTCGGCGCCTGCCGGCTGGTGGTGGCCCAGCCGGCGGACCTGACGGGGGACGGGCGACCCGAAGAGTGGTCCTCCCTGCGCGTCGCCACCAAGTACCCGAGCGTCACCGAGCGGCACTTCACCCAGCGGGGGATTCAGGTGGAGATCATTAAACTGTATGGCTCCATCGAGCTGGCCCCCCTGGTGGGGCTCGCGGAGCGGATCGTGGACCTGGTGGCGAGTGGGCGCACGCTGCGCGAGCACGGCCTGGTGGAGGTGGAGGAGATCGCCCGGTGCTCCGCTCGCCTCATCGTGAACCGGGCGGCCCTCAAGACCCGGTACCACCGGATCCGGACGCTCATCGGGCTGCTCCGGGCCCGGATCGAGCAGGGGGGGCGGTGAGGCGGCGGGGACCGTCCGGTCGGCCTCCGGTCCGGCTCCTGGATCTCACGAGACCGGAGGCGTCGGCGTTCCTCGACCAGTGGCGCCGGCGGCGCGCCCGGAGCACGGCGGCCGCCGAGCGGGCCGTCCGGCCGATCCTGCGGGCGCTGCGGGAGGAGGGCGACCGGGCGCTCCTGGCCTGGGCGCGGCGGCTGGACGGCGCGCGCCTCACTGCGGCGACGGTTCGGGTCAGGCCCGGGGAGTTCGCCGCCGCGCGGCGGGCGGTGCCGCGCGAGGCGGCCGCCGCCCTCCGGCTGGCCGCGGCCCGGATCGAGGCCTTCCACCGGCGGGCCCTCCGGGAATCGTGGCTGGCGACCGAGCCGGGCGTGACCGTCGGGGTCCTCACCCGGCCGCTCGCGTCCGTGGGCGTCTACGTCCCCGGAGGGAAGGCGGCCTATCCTTCCTCGGTCCTGATGATGGCCATCCCGGCCGCGGTCGCGGGGGTGCCCCGGGTGGCGATGGTGACGCCCGTCGGCCGGGACGGGAGGGTCCCGCCTGCCGTCCTGCTGGCCGCGGCGCTCACGGGGGTGCGAGAGGTCTACAAGGTCGGCGGACCGCAGGCCATCGCCGCCCTGGCGTACGGTACCGCCGCGGTTCCGAAGGTGGAGAAGATCGTCGGCCCCGGGAACCTGTACGTCTCGGCGGCCAAAGCCCTCGTGGCCGGCGAGGTCGGGATCGACATGGTGGCGGGCCCGACGGAGATCGTGGTGGTGGCGGACGGGAGCGCCAGTCCCCCCTACGTGGCGGCGGACCTGCTCTCCCAGGCGGAGCACGACGAGAGCGCCTCCGCCCTGCTCCTCACGCCGAGCCGGCCGTTCGCGGAGGCGGTGGCGGGGGCGCTCACGGCGCAGCTCGCGGCTCTCCCCCGGCGGGCGGTGGCCGCCGCCTCGCTGGCGCGTTGGGGGGCCCTGTGCCTCACGGCCGACCTGGGCCAGGCCCTGGAGGTGGCCAACGCCCTCGCCCCGGAGCACCTGGAGCTCTGCGTGGCGAAGCCCTGGGCGCACCTCGAGGCCGTCCGGAACGCCGGGGCCATCTTCCTCGGCCAGTACACGCCGGAGACCCTGGGAGACTACGTGGCCGGGCCGAGCCACGTCCTGCCGACGGGAGGGCGGGCGCGGTTCGCCTCGCCGCTGTCCGTGGAGGACTTCCAGAAGCGGAGCAGCGTCATCGCCGCGACGGCAGCGGGACTCCGCCGGCTCGGCCGGCCGGCCATGGCGCTCGCCGCCCTCGAGGGGCTCCAGGGGCACCGAGAGGCGGTCCGGATCCGGTTGCAGGCATGAGCACGCGATCCCTGTCCGAGATCCTCCGTCCCGAGCTGGCCCGTCTTACGGCCTACCAGGTGGAGGACCGCCCGCACCGGGTGAAGCTGGACGCCAACGAGAGCCCCTATCCGCTCCCGGCCCCCGTCCAGGCGGCGGTGCAGGAGGCCCTCGGGCGGGTCCCGGCGAACCGCTACCCGGACCCGGCGGGACGAGCCCTGAAGCGCCAGCTGGCTGCGATGGTCGGTGTCCCCCCGGAGCAGATCCTGCTGGGCAACGGCTCCGACGAGCTGATTCAGATGATCCTGATGGCGGTGGCCCGGCCGGGGGCCGCGGTGTTGGTCCCGGTTCCGACCTTCTCCATGTACGCGGTGACGGGGCAGGCGCTCGGTCTGACGTGTGTGGAGGTGCCGCCCGGGGACGGCTTCACCCTCGACCGGGACGCCTTCCTCCGGAGGCTCGCGGAGGCCCGGCCCGTTGTGACCTTCATCGCCTCCCCCAACAACCCGACGGGCAACTGCTACGACCCCGACGTGATCCGGGCAGCATTAGCCGCCGCCCCGGGCCTCGTCGTCCTCGACGAGGCCTACGCGGACTTCTCCGGGAAGACCTTCCTCCCGGAGCTCCCCGCCCATCTCCACCTCCTCATTCTTCGGACCCTGTCCAAGGTGGGGCTCGCCGGGCTCCGGGTGGGGTACCTGGTGGCGGACGAAGCCGTCCTCGCCGAGCTGGAGAAGGTCCGCCTCCCCTACAACCTCAACGCCCTCTCGCAGGCGGCGGCGACCGCGGTCCTGAAGCACCGGGATCTGCTCCGGCAGCAGGTCCGGCAGATCGTGGCCGAGCGGGAGCGCGTCGCGGCGGCCCTGCGGACGCTGCGGGGGTTGACCGTGTTTCCCTCGGAGGCCAACTTCCTCCTGGTCCGGACGGCGCGTCCGGCCCGGGAGGTCTTCCGCGGACTGCTCGACCGGGGGATCCTGGTCCGGGATTTCGACGATGCCCGGTACCTCCGGGACTGCCTGCGGATCACGGTGGGGACGCCGGAGGAGAACGACGCGCTGCTCGCGGCCCTGCGGGGGATCCTGGGCTAGGACTACGATATAATTTGTGTGACACAAAGTCCGGGTGGCGCCGGATGCCGCCCCCTGGCCCCCGTAGCGGAGGGGGGGCCCAGCGGCCTTGGGCCGATGGGGGGAACCACGGGAGGGTTCCCCAGGGGGGCCGGGGCGGCGCCGGCGACAGGACCCGGACGTTGTCACTCTGATTCTGTCGTTTGAATTAGGAGAAGAGGAGAAGGAGACGAAGAGGATGCCGCGCCGCGGGCGAGTCCACCGGAAGACGACCGAGACCGACGTCCTCGTCGAGGTCACCCTGGACGGCCGGGGACACTTCAAGGTGGAAACGGGCCTCCCCTTCTTCGACCACATGCTGATCCAGCTGGCCCGCCACGCCCCCTTCGATCTCACGATCCGGGCGAAGGGAGACCTGGAGGTCGACCCGCACCACACCATGGAGGACGTGGGGCTCGCGCTCGGGGAGGCCCTGACGCGGGCGCTGGGAGAGAAGGCGGGAATCCGCCGCTACGGGCACGCCGCCGTCCCCATGGACGACGCCCTCGCCTGGGTGGCGGTGGACCTGGGCGGCCGCCCCTACCTCGTCTACCAGGCCGAGCGGCTCACGGGGAAGATCGGGGAGTTCGACGCCCTCCTCCTGAAGGAGTTCTTCCGGGCGTTCGCGACGGCCGCGAAGGCCAACCTGCACGTCGGCGTCCCCCACGGGGAGAACACCCACCACATGGCCGAGGCCATCTTCAAGGCGGCCGCCCGGGCCCTCGGCGAGGCGACCTCCCGGAACCCGCGGGTCCGCGACGTTCCCTCGACGAAGGGGAGGCTCTGAGGCCGTGATCGCCATCATCGACTCGGGGATTGCCAACCTCCGGAGCGTCCAGAAGGCGTTCGAGCGCGTGGGCCATCCCGCCAAGGTGGTGGAGGACCCCCGGCTGCTCCGGGAGGCGCGGGGGATCGTCCTGCCCGGGGTCGGGGCGTTCGCCGACGGGATCGCGAAGCTCACGACCGCCGGGTTCGTGGAGCCCCTCCGCCGGGAGATCGCGCAGGGCAAGCCGGTCCTGGGCATCTGCCTGGGGCTGCACTTCCTCTTCTCCGAGAGCGAGGAGTTCGGGCGGCACCGCGGCCTGGACCTCCTCCCGGGGAAGGTGGTCCGGTTCCCGGTGCACGGGCCTGCCGCCGGCGGGACGGCCCCCGTCCCCCTCAAGGTCCCCCTCATCGGCTGGGTCCCCATCCGGATCCGCAAGGCCGCGCCCCTGCTCCAGGGCATCCCGGACGGGAGTCACTTCTACTTCGTCCACTCCTACTACGTGGCCCCGGCGGACGCGGAGGTGGTCGCGGCCACGGCGGCCTACGGCGTCCCCTTCACGGCGGTCCTCTGGCGGGACAACCTCATGGCCACCCAGTTCCACCCGGAGAAGAGCCAGGCCCTGGGCCTCCATCTCCTGAAGAACTTCGGCGACCTGGCCCTCCGATGCTGATCATCCCGGCGATCGACCTCCGGGGGGGGCGGTGCGTCCGGCTCCTCCAGGGGGACCCGACCCGGGAGAAGACCTACAGCGCCGATCCCGTCGCCACGGCCGCGGCGTTCGCGGGGGTCGGAGCGTCCCGCCTGCACGTGGTGGATCTGGACGCGGCGCTCGGGACCGGGAGCGGCAATCGGCCCCTCATCGCCCGCATCGCGGCCGCGACCGGTCTCCCCCTCCAGGTCGGCGGGGGGCTCCGGCGGCTCGCGGACGTCGAGGCGGTCCTCGCAGCCGGGGCGGCCTGGGCCGTCCTCGGCACCGCGGCCGTGGAGGACCCGGACCTGGTCCGGGCGGCGGCTGCGCGGTTCCCGGGGCGGATTCTGGTCGGGGTGGACGCCCGGAACGGGCGGGTCGCCGTCCGGGGCTGGCAGCTGGAGACGGGCCGGGACGCCGCGGAGGTGGCTGCAGCCGCCGCCGCCCTCGGCGCCTCGGGGATCGTCCACACCGACATCGCGTCCGACGGGATGCTCGGCGGGCCGAACGTGGCGGAACTCACGCGGGTCGCGGCGGCGGCCCGCGTCCCGGTCCTGGCGTCTGGTGGCATCGCGACGGTCGCCCACCTGGAGGCGGTGGCGGGGCTCGAGTCCCGCGGCGTCGGCGGCGCCATCCTGGGCCGGGCGCTCTACGAGGGGACGGTGGATCTGGGCGCGGTGATCCGGCGCTTCCAGGGCGGGGCGTGAGGTGCTGGCGAAGCGGATCATCCCGTGCCTGGACGTCCGGGACGGGCGGGTGGTGAAAGGGGTGCGGTTCGTGAACCTCCGGGACGCGGGGGATCCCGCCGAGGCGGCGGCGGCCTACGATGCCGCCGGGGCGGACGAGCTGGTCTTCCTGGACATCACCGCCTCGCACGAGCGGCGCAAGATCATGCTGGACGTGCTCCAGCGGACGGCGGAGCAGGCCTTCATGCCCCTGACGGTCGGGGGCGGGATCACCTCCCTCGAGGACATCCGGGCCCTGCTGCTCGCCGGCGCGGACAAGGTCTCCCTGAACACGGCGGCCGTGAAGGATCCCGACCTCATCCGCGAGGCGGCCGGGCGCTTCGGGAGCCAGTGCATCGTCCTGGCCATCGACGCCAAGGGGCGGCCGGGCGGGGGGTGGGAGGTCTTCGTCCACGGCGGGCGCACGCCCACGGGCCTCGAGGCTGTGGAGTGGGCGGCGCGCGGCGCCGCGCTCGGGGCCGGCGAGATCCTCCTCACCAGCATGGACCGCGACGGGACGAAGGACGGCTACGACCTGGCCCTGACGGCAACGCCAGGACGACAGTGACACCGTCCGGGTCCTGCCGCCGGCGCCGCCCCGGCCCCCGGCCCCCCTGGGGAACCCTCCCGTGGTTCCCCCCATCGGCCAAGCGCCGATGGGACCCCCCTCCGCTACGGGGGCCCGGGGGCGGCATCCGGCGCCACCCGGACTCTGGGTGACACGATGTATGTCGTTTGTATTAGCCGCCCCGCGTTGGGAAGGGGAGGAGGATGAACGCATTGCTGGAGAGACTGGCCTTCGACGCGCAGGGCCTGATCCCCGCCGTCATCCAGGACGACGCGAACGGCGACGTCCTCATGGTCGCCTACATGAACCGGGAGGCCGTGGAGCGGACGCTGGCGAGCGGGCTCACGCACTTCTACAGCCGCTCCCGCCAGCGCATCTGGCAGAAGGGGGAGACCTCCGGCCACGTCCAGCGGGTGCGGAGCCTGCACCTGGACTGCGACGCCGATGCCCTGCTCATCCGGGTCGAGCAGGTGGTGGCGGCCTGCCATACCGGGAACCGCTCCTGCTTCTTCACGCGGGTGGAGCCGGGGGGCGGTCTGGCGGAGGAGGGGCAGGCGCGCTTCGACCCCACCGCGGTGTACGGCGGCCTCCCGGCCGTCCTGCGGCGTGTCTTCGCGACCGTGCGCGACCGGAAGGCCGCGGCCCCCGCCGGCTCCTACGTGGGGGACCTGTTCGCCGGCGGCCGGGAGCGGATCCTGAAGAAGATCGGCGAGGAGACGACCGAGGTCCTCCTCGCGGCCCAGGGGGGGGATCGCGAGGCCGTCCGCTACGAGGTCGCCGACCTCTGGTTCCACACGCTGGTCCTCCTCGCCGAGTGCGACCTCACCCTGGAGGACCTGGCGGCGGAGCTGGCGCGGCGGGAGGGGAAGCGGAAGCCGGACTACGGGCGTCCGGAGGAGAGGTGAGCGCGGTGGCCCAGTGCCTCTTTTGCAGGATCGTGGCCAAGGAGGTCCCGAGCAAGGCGGTCTACGAGGACGGAGAGATCTACGCCTTCGAGGACATCCATCCCCAGGCCCCGGTCCACGTCCTGCTGGTGCCCAAGCAGCACCTGGCCCACACGCTGGAGTTGACGGAGGCCTCAATCCCCCTGATGGGCCGCCTCATCCTGGCAGGCAACCGGGTGGCCCGGGACCGCGGGGTCGCGGAGAGCGGGTTCCGGCTGGTTCTGAATACGAACCGGGACGGGGGGCAACTCATCTTCCACCTCCACATGCACCTGCTCGCGGGCCGCCCGATGGCCTGGCCCCCCGGCTAATACGAGCGACAGAACGAAGGTGACAAGGTCCGGGTCCTGTCGCCGGCGCCGCCCCGGCCCCCGGCCCCCCTGGGGAACCCTCCCGTGGTTCCCCCCATCGGCCAAGAGCCGATGGGCC
>JACPAU010000094.1 GCA_016180705.1 Candidatus Methylomirabilota bacterium | reverse complement strand
CGTGGCCCTGAAGGTCCTGCGCGACCATCCCCGGGCGCGCTGGGGGGAGGTCCGGGTGCGGGAGGTGATGCTCCCGTTCGGCCCCGACCTGCAAGCGGGGCCCCGGGAGGCGGCCCTGGACGCCTTCGCCCGGCTGTCCCAGAACCCGCTGGGCCGGATGGCGGTGGTGGAGAACGGGGAGCGGCTGGTCGGCTACCTCAGCGTGAAGGACCTGCTGCACATCCTGGCGCTCCGGTCCTGAGCGGGCACTGCGGCGAGCCGGCGGGACCCTCCCGCCCCGGGCATGGGGGGTCTTGACAACGCGTCGGGTGGGCTGCTATCTTCCCTCGCCTTCCACCGATGGTCATGTTCCCTGTGACAACTGTGTCCCCTAGCCCCGAGGTTGCTCGGGGCTCGGCGGACCGTCCACCATGGGCGGGCAACTCGGAGCCGTCACAAGGAGGGCTGCGATGAGGAAGGCACTCATGTTCGTTCTTGCCGGGGCTCTGTGCGTCGTCGTCGTAGCTGCCGGGGCGACCGTGCAGGCCGCCGAATTCGGCACCGCCGCCGAGGCCAAGGCGATGCTGGAGAAGGCGGTGGCCGCGATCAAGAAGGACAAGACGGGTTCACTGACCAAGTTCAGCAAGGGCGAGGGCGGGTTCAAGGATCGCGATCTGTATCCGTTCTGCGGCGGAGCGGACGGCAATTTCACCGCCCATCCGACGCTCGCCGGGAAGAGCCTGAAGGGACTGAAGGACAAGGCCGGCAAGGCACTCGGCGAGGAGATCTACAAGGTCGTACAAGTAGTCGGTTTCCCAAAGGCGCGTGGGCGCCCGCCTCACGCGGGCGCCCACGCTGCCGCGTCCACGTTCCCCTCCGGCTTCCCTCGGCCCGCAAAAGCCCCTTCTCTGCCGCCTGTGGTCCATCCTCGCGCTCGCATCTCTCACCCGCCAGCGCCGACCGCCTGACCTCAGACGCTGAAGCGGACCGTGATGACGTCCCCGTCCACGACCGGGTAGTCCTTCCCCTCCAGGCGCAGGATCCCCTTTTTTTTCGCGCCGGCGAGGGAGCCGGCCTCGGCCAGCGCCGCGAAGGGGACCACCTCGGCTTTGATGAAGCCTTTGGCGAAGTCGGTGTGGATGGTCCCCGCGGCCTCGAGGGCGCTGGCCCCGCGCCGCAACGTCCAGGCCCGGACCTCCTCGTCCCCGACCGTGAAGAAAGTGAGCAGCCCGAGCAGGCCGGAGGCGGACCGGAGCAGCCGCTCCGCGCCGGGCACGTCGAGCCCCAGGTCCCGGCGGAAGGCCGCGGCGTCCTCCGGGTCGAGGCGGGCGACCTCGAGCTCGGTCTTCGCCGCGAGGGCCAGGAGGGCGACCCGGGGCCCGGCGAGGGAGCGGAGCCCGCCGAGGATCGCCTCTTCCTTTCCCAGGTCCTCCTCCCCGATGTTCACCAGGAGGAGGAGCGGCTTGGCCGTGAGGAACTGGAACCCCCGGAGGAGCCGCTCCTCCGCCGGCGGGAAGTCGAGGTCGCGGAGGGGTCGCTCCGCCTGCAGGGCCTCGGCGCTCCGGCGGAGAACCGCTAGTTCACGCGGGTTCTGGTCCTTGCGTCCCTTTCGGAGGGCCTCCTCGATCCGGAGGATCCGCTTCTCGGCGACATCCAGGTCCGCGAGGAGGAACTCCGTGGCGAGGAGGCCGATGTCGCGGGCGGGGTCGAGGCTACCCTCGACGTGCGGGATCCGGGCCTCCTCGAAGTCCCGGACCACATGCAGCAGCGCGTCCGCCTGACGCAGCGCCGTCAGGACGGCACTCCCGACGCCCTCCCCCTTCCCGGCCCCGCGCGTGAGCGGCGGGGAGTCCACGAAGGAGGCCGTGGCCGGCACCAGCTTCTTCCCCGGGTGCATCCGGGCCAGGGCGGTGAGGCGCGGGTCGGGGATCCGGACGACGGCCTGCGCGCCCTCCGGCCCGGCCTGTCCCGCGGGGGCCTCGTGCTGCCCGGTCGCCAGGCGGAAGACGGTCGTCTTTCCCACCTGCGGGAGGCCCACGATCCCGATCTTCATTTGGCTCCCCGTCGCGCGCGAGGCTTCAGGGTTGCGGCGGTCATGCCGTATGGTATCCTAATCGCCGCTCGGCGCCATCGGAAACGGTCGCGGCCCTCGCGGAGGGGGCGGTGCGGGGCTACCTCGACATCGAGACTTCCTTCGAGGGGGCGATCACGGTCGTCGGGCTGTACGCCGACGACCGCGGCTGCATTCAGCTGGTCGGCCCTGACGTCACGGAGGTGAACCTCTACCGGGTCCTCGAGGGGCTGCGGACCCTCTGCACCTACAACGGGAGCCGGTTCGACCTTCCCGTCATCCGCCGGCGCCTGGGGGCGGACCTGGCCGCGGAGTTCGAGTCCTGCGACCTGATGCTCGAGTGCTGGCGGGTGGGCCTCAAGGGGGGACTGAAGCGGGTGGAGGAGCATCTCGGCATCCGCCGCTGGACCAGAGGGGTGAACGGCTTCGACGCCATGCGCCTCTGGCACCAGTACGAGGCCTACGGGGACGGGGAGGCGCTGGCGACCCTCTTGGAGTATAACCGGGAGGACGTGGTGAACCTGAAACTGCTCGACGGGATGCTGGAGGACTTGCGGCGGTGCGGGTAGCATTCGCGACCCTCGGGTGCCGGCAGAACCAGTTCGAGACCGACCTGATGGCCGACGCCTTCCGGGCGGACGGCTACGAGACCGTCCCGTTCACGGCCGAGGCGGACGTCTACGTCGTCAATACCTGTACGGTCACGGCCCGGGCCGACGCCGACTCCCGCCGGCTCATCCGGCAGGCGGTCCGGCGCAACCCGCTGGCCTTCGTCGTGGCCACCGGCTGCTACGCGCAGGCGAATCCCACGACCCTCCTCGGGATTGACGGGGTGGACCTGGTCCTGGGCAACGCCGAGAAGGCCGACGTCCTGCGCTACCTCCGGGACTTCGCGTGGGGAAGCCCGCCGCGAGCGGCGGTGGGGGACATCGGGGCCCTCCAGACCTTCCAGGCCGCGGCCGCCCCGACCGATCCCGACCGGACGCGGCCCTTCCTCAAGGTCCAGGACGGCTGCGACTTCGCCTGCACCTTCTGCATCATCCCGGCCGTCCGGGGGCCGAACCGGAGCCTGCCGCCGGATGGCGCGGTGGCGGAGGCGCGCCGCCTGGCCGCGGCGGGCCACGCCGAGGTGGTCCTCACCGGGATCAACCTGGGGACCTATGGACGGGACCTGACCCCGCGGGTCCGGCTGAGCGACCTCGTCGCGCGGCTCCTGGCGGAGACCGACCTCGCCCGCCTGCGCCTCTCGTCGCTGCATCCCCACGAGGTACGGGGGGACCTCATCGCGCTTATGGCGGAGAGCGGCCGCCTCTGCCGGCACCTGCACCTGGCGCTCCAGAGTGGGGACGACGGGATCCTCCGGGCGATGGCGCGCTCCTACCGGGCCCGGCACTTCCGGCAGACGGTCCGCACCGCCGTCGAGGCGGTCCCGGGTGTCGCCATCGGCGCGGACGTGATCGTGGGGTTCCCCGGGGAGAGGGAGGAGGCCTTCGAGAACACGGTGGCCCTGCTCACCGAGCTGCCCGTCGCCTACCTGCACGTCTTCACGTATTCGCGGCGGGCGGGGACCCGCGCCGCCGCCATGCCGGACCAGGTCCCCCCGGACGTGAAGGCCCGGCGCAATGCCGTCCTGCGGGCGCTCGGCGAGGAGAAGAGCCTGGCGTTCCGGGGGCGGGCGGCGGGAGAGGTCCTGCCGGCCGTCGTCCTGGCCGGGCGCGACCGGGTGACGGGGCGCCTCACGGCCCTCACGGACAACTACATTCCAGTTCTGGTGGAAGGGGAGGATGGGCTTCAGGGCAAGGCGTTGCGCGTCCGCGTGGACCAGGTGACGCCGGCGCTGGTCA
>JACPAU010000093.1 GCA_016180705.1 Candidatus Methylomirabilota bacterium | reverse complement strand
AAGTCCGCCAGGTCGCGCGCGTTGACCGCCCGCCCCGGCTCCACCTTGGGCACGTCCGGCTCCACCGCCTTGGACAGGACGTCCGGGGCGAAGGCGATCGCGACCGGCCGGGACTCGTTGAGGACCTCCTGGGCGCGCCGCAGCCGGTCCTCGAACGTGTTGATGTTGTCGAGGATGATCGCCCCGTCCCCGAGCTCCGCCTCGAGCTGCGGGACGATGTTCATGCCGTAGACCGAGACATCCTGCAGGGGCCCCAGGCCGATCGAGAGCGTCGAGTTCAGGGCGATGATGAAGACCGCCGGGATGTTGTGCAGCTTCGCCTCCGTGATCCCGCTGGAACCGAGCTTCGTTGCGGCGCCGGTGGTCGTGATGGAGGCGGCGATCCGGCCGGAGGCCAGGTAATACCCGAGCGGGACGAACCCGGAGGTGTACTCGCTCATCGTCAGGAACCGCGGGGTCCCGTCGCCGATCTGGGCGAGGTCGGTGAAGGGCTCGAGGAACTTGGTGACGTGGATCACCCCGCCCCCGTTGACCCCCGAGTAGAACGTGACCCCCCACCGCCTGAGGGCCTCGATCAGGGCAAAGTTACCGCTGTTCCTGTCCGAGCCCGAGCCCACGGTCATCGCCATTGGTGTCCCCCGCGGAGCGTCTCCCTTCGCTCACTCCTCCGGTGAATCCCGTCCCCGCCACCCCCTGGGGAACGCTCCGGTCTCCTCCGGCTTGGAGGGACGCCGGTCCCCCGGGGAGCCACGACCACGACCACACCCTCCCCCGTCCCTGGTCTTTCCGGAGAGGGAACCGTTGACCAGCCAGGGAAGCGCGTCCCTTCTGATGCGCCAATGCCTGGGGTCCGCGCGGCCCTCGCGGGCCACCGTCCCCCGCCGTGCTCGGGACGCTGGGAAGTTCAAGCCGGCACTCGGCAGGTGCGCGCGAAGTTACCCACATGTGGACAGCCTGTCAAGTCATTTTCACGGCGGTCTTCCCGGGGTTTTCGGGTCGCGAAATCACTGCTGGCCGAGACCCGGCCGGCCGGACGTTGCCCAGGGTTTTCCACAGGGCAGGGAGAGAGGTCGTGCCGGCGTCAGTACATGAAGCGGCGCATCCGGACGTTGACCAGCAGCCCGATGGCGGCGAGGGTCATCACCATCGAGGAGCCGCCGTAGGAGAGGAGCGGGAGCGGGATTCCGACCACCGGCATGATGCCCACCACCATCCCGATGTTCACCAGCGCCTGCAGGCCGATCGCGGCGGTGATCCCGAAGGCCATCAGGCTCCCCAGCAGGTCCTTGGCCTCCATGCTGATCTCCAGGCCCCGGGTGAGGAGGACGTAGAAGAGCACCAGGACCACCACCGAGCCCACGAAGCCCCACTGCTCGGCGAGGACCGCGAAGATGAAGTCGGTGTGGTTCTCCGGGAGGAAGTTCAACTGACTCTGGGTCGCCGCCATGAACCCCTTCCCCCACAGCTCGCCGGAGCCCACGGCGATCTTGGACTGCGCCACGTGGTACCCGGCCCCCAGGGGGTCCAGGTTGGGGTTCAGGAAGACCAGCAGGCGCCGCTTCTGGTAGGACTTCAGGAAGGTCCAGACGATGGGGGCGAGGGCCAGCAGGCCCAGGCCTACGGGGAGGGCGAGGCGCAGGCGCAGCCCGACCAGGAGCATCATGCTGAATCCTACGGCGAGCAGGATGAGGGCCGTCCCCAGGTCGGGCTGGCGGACGACCAGGACGGCCGGCAGCAGCGTGAGCAGGGCGGCCCCGCCCATCGTGCGCGGGGTGCCCACGCGTTCCTTGCGGTCCTCGAAGTAGCGGGCCAGGCAGAGCACCAGGGCGAGCTTGGCGACCTCGGAGGGCTGGAAGGCAACGAACCCGATCTTGATCCAGCGCTGGGCCCCGAGCCCCGCCCGGCCGAAGAGGGGCACGAGGAGCAGGGAAAGGACCGCGAGGGCATAGAGGAGATAGGCGAACCGCCCGGCCGTCCGGTAGCTGATCGCCACGGCCACGCCGAGCAGCCCCGCTCCCACCACGACCCAGGTGGCCTGGCGCAGGTAGAGGTGCTGCTTCAGGGCATGGGTCGCGGTGGCCGTGGCGGTGGCGGTGTAGATGGAGAGGACCCCGATCCCCGCCAGCAGGAAGGCGGTGAGCACGACCCGCAGGTCGAAGTTCTGGATGAGGCGGCGGTCCAGCGGCATCGGCTAGTCCCCGAACACCGGCTCCGGGAGAGGCGGTACCACGGCGGCCTTCGGCGCGGGCGGCCGCTCCCTTCGCGGCACGTCCACGGTCACGAGGGGGAAGGCCGCCTCCAGGACGGCCCGGGCCACCGGCGCCGCCGCTGCGCTGCCGAAGCCCGAGTGCTCGGCCAGGACGACCACGGCGATCTCGGGATTCGCGGCGGGGGCGTACGCGACGAACCAGGCGTGGTCCTTCAGCCCCCGGCGGTCCTGGCCCGCCTGCTTCCGGACCACCTGAGCCGTGCCGGTCTTGCCCGCCACCTCGACCCAGGGGATCCGGGCCCGCTGCCCCGTCCCCTTTTCGTCGTTCACCACCCCCCACATCCCCTCGCGGAGGACGCGTAACGTCTCGGGGCGCACCCCGGCCCGGCGGACGACCTCGGGGCCGTACTCCTCGACCACCTCCCCCTGCCAGGACTCGACCCGCCGCACGACCCAGGGCTTGTAGAGGGTCCCCCCGTTCGCGATGGCCGAGACCATCGTGAGGATCTGCAGGGGCGTGGCCAGGACCATCCCCTGCCCGATGGCCGTGTTGACCGTGTTCCCGGGATACCAGGGCTCCCTGATCACTTCCTGTTTCCAGCCGGGCGTCGGGACCAACCCTCGCGCCTCGTCACCGAACCCCAGCCCCAAGGGACCGCCCAGCCCGAACTCCCGGGCCATCTCCGCGATCGGCTCGATCCCGGTCTTCAGGGCGAGCTGATAGAAGTAGATGTTGCAGGACTCCGCGATGGCCTGCCGCAGGTTCACGACCCCGTGCCCCTCCCGCTTCCAGTCGTCGAAGGTGAAGTTGCCGAGACTGAAGGTGCCGGGGCAGTCCACGGTGAAGGCGGGGGTGATGGTCCCGCTCTCCAGGGCCGCGGCGGCCACGATGAGCTTGAAGATGGACCC
>JACPAU010000092.1 GCA_016180705.1 Candidatus Methylomirabilota bacterium | reverse complement strand
CGCACCTTCTCGCCGGACCTGCGGGCCGTCCACGCCGCCTTCGGGCGCGCGATCGGGGAGGAGACCGCATGACGGAGCGCATCCCGCTGGCGATCGCCCAGATGCACCCCCACCTCGGGGACCTGGAGCGCAACGTCGCCCTGCACGAGAAGCTCATTCAGGAGGCGGAGCGGGGCGGCGCCCGTCTGGTGCTCTTCCCCGAACTGAGCCTAACCGGCTACTTCCTGAAGGACCTGGTGCCGGCGGTGGCGCTCAAGGTGAGCGACCCGCGCCTGGACTGGCTGCGGGCGAAGAGCCGCGACCTCGCGATCGTGGTGGGGTTCGTCGAGGAGTCGGCGGACTTCCGCTACTACAACGCGGCCATGTACCTCGAGGGAGGCAAGGTCCGCCACGTCCACCGCAAGGTGTACCTCCCCACCTACGGCATCTTCGACGAGCAGCGCTACTTCGCCCAGGGGGACCGGATCGCCGCCTTCGACTCCGGCTTCGGCCGGATGGCCCTGCTCATCTGCGAGGACATGTGGCACCCCGCCCTTCCGTACCTGGCGGTCCTGGACGGGGCGCAGGTCCTGCTGGCCGTCTCCAACAGCCCCGGGCGGGGGCTCACGGCGGACGGCCGCTTCGCCAACGCCATCGGCTGGCACCACCTGAACCGGACCTACGCCCAGCTCTTCACCTGCGCCCTGGTCTTCGCCCACCGGGTGGGCTACGAGGACGGGGCCTGCTTCTGGGGCGCCTCCGAGGTCCTGGGGCCCGACGGGACGGCGCTCGCCCAGGCCCCGCCCCTCGAGGAGGCGCTTCTGTTCGCCACCATTGACTGCGACGCCATCCGGCGCGAGCGCCTGGCCAACCCGCTGCTCCGGGACGAGCGGCCGGACCTCACGCTCCGGACCCTGAGGCGGATCCTGGGAGAGACGATCCCATGAACACGGGGGCGCTGCCGCTCACCCTGGACTACGCGGTGACGGCCCAGGTGCTCACGGCCTTCATCGAGGACGAGGTCCGCAAGTCCAGCTTCGGCCGGGTGGTGGTGGGCCTGTCGGGCGGGGTGGACTCCAGCACTTCGGCCGCCCTGGCGGCCAAGGCGCTCGGCCCCGGCAACGTCTGGGGGCTCCTCCTCCCCTACCGGGAGAGCAGCCAGGAGAGCCGGGAGCACGCCGCGCTGGCCGTCCGGTGGCTGGGGATCAACTCGGAGACCATTGACATCAGCCCGATGATCGACGCCTACTTCGCCCGGGAGCCGGAGGCGGACCGGGTGCGCCGGGGCAACAAGATGGCCCGGGAGCGGATGACCATCCTCTACGACTACTCTGCGAAGCTCCGGGCGCTCGTCCTCGGGACCAGCAATAAGACCGAGCTGCTCCTGGGCTACGGCACCCTCTACGGCGACATGGCCTCCGCGCTGAACCCGTTGGGCGACCTCTACAAGACCCACGTCCGGGGGCTGGCCCGGCACCTCGGCGTCCCCGCCGTGATCGTGGAGAAGGCGCCGAGCGCCGACCTGTGGGTCGGGCAGACCGACGAGGCCGAACTGGGGTTCACCTACGAGGACCTGGACCGCCTGCTCTTCCACATGGTGGACCTCCGCTACGACACGGCCGCGCTGCTGGCCGCAGGCTTCGACGAGCGGTTCGTGCGGGCCGTGGCCGAGCGGGTGCGGGGCTCCCAGTACAAGCGGCGCCCCCCCGTCATCGCCAAGGTTTCGCGGCGGACCATTGACCGCGACTTCCGCTACCCCCGTGACTGGGGCCTGTAGCGCGCAGCCGACGCAGGCGCGCCGATGATCGTCGGCGTCCCGAAGGAGATCAAGGACCACGAAAGCCGGGTGGCCGTGATCCCGGCCGGGGCCCAGGCCCTGGTGAGTCGCGGCCACACGGTCCTGGTCGAGCGGGGCGCGGGGAGCGGCTCGGGCCTCCCGGACGAGGCCTACGCGAAGGCCGGCGCCGAGATCCTCCCGGACGCGGCCGCCGTCTACGCCCGGGCCGACCTCGTCTGCAAGGTCAAAGAGCCCCTCCCCCGCGAGTATCCTCTCCTGAAGCCCGGCCAGGTCCTCTTCACCTACCTGCACCTCGCCCCGGCGCCCGACCTCACCCGCGCGCTGCTCGATCGCCGGGTCGTGGGGATCGCCTACGAGACGATGGAGACGGCCGACGGGCGCAAGCCGCTCCTCGAGCCGATGAGCGAGGTGGCCGGGAAGATGGCGGTCCACGTCGGGGCGTACTACCTGGCCAAGCCGCTGGGAGGGCGAGGGGTCCTCATCGGCGGCGTGCCGGGCGTCCCGCCCGCCACCGTCGTGATCCTCGGAGGGGGGACCGTGGGCTATAACGCGGCCAGGGTCGCCGCGGGGATGGGGGCCTGGGTGTACCTGCTCGAGGTGAACCCGGTCCGGCTGCGCCACCTGGCGGAAATCCTTCCGGCCAATGTCACGACGTTAATGTCCAACCGGATGAGCCTGGAGGAGTGCCTGCGGCGGGCCGACATCCTGATCGGGGCGGTCCTGACCCCCGGCGCCAAGGCTCCCCGACTCGTCACCCGGGACATGCTCCGCCTCATGAAGCCGGGGACCGTGATCGTGGACGTCTCCGTGGACCAGGGAGGCTGCGTCGAGACGACCCGGCCGACCACCCACAGCGACCCGGTGTACGAGGTGAACGGGATCGTCCACTACTGCGTCGCCAACATGCCGGGGGCCTACGCGCGCACGGCGACCTTTGCGCTGACGAACGCGACGCTCCCGTACCTCCAACAAGTGGCCGCGGACGGCTGGCGCCGGGCCGCCCAGGAGAACCCGGAGGTCGCCCTCGGCCTCAACGTGGTCCACGGCACGGTCACGCACCCGGCGGTGGCCGAGGCCCTCGGCCTGGAATACACGCCCTGGGAGAAGGCCCCCGCCACCCCCTGACGCGCTCCCCCCATGACCTGCCCCGGTTGCAGCGGCAGCGGCTTCTTCCAGATCCGGACCGGCAGCGGTACCTGGATCAAGGTGAAGTGCCATCCCCTCCGCCCTTGCAATTTGCCGGGCCGGGCAGTACAACTACAGCCGGCATGGCCACCGCCGTCCTCCGGGGGAGCGGCCAGCGCCGCCTGCTCAGGGGCCACCCCTGGATCTACCGGAGCGACATCCAGGAGGTGCAGGGGGCCGCGGAGCCCGGAGAGGTGGTGGACATCGCCGCCCCGAACCGGCAGTTCCTCGGGCGCGGGACCTACAACGCGCGCTCCCAGATCGCCCTGCGCGTCCTGACCACCGAGACCGAGGCGATCGACGCCGCGTTTCTGCGCCGGCGGATCGCGGCGGCCGCGGCGCGGCGCCGGGACCTAGCGGGCCCCGAGGCGGCGTACCGGGTCGTCTCCTCCGAGGGGGACCTGCTGCCGGGCCTCATCCTGGACCGGTACGGGTCCGTGGCGGTGGCCCAGTTCCTCACCGCGGGGATCGAGCGGCTGCGGGAGCCGACCCTGGAGGCGATCGAGGGAGTGCTCCGGCCGCGGGGCATCTACCTGCGCAACGACGCCGCGGTGCGGGCGCTGGAGGGGCTGCCCCTCGAGCGCGGCTGGGCGCGCGCAGACGGCCCGGAGCAGGTGGAGATCCGCGAAGGGCCGTGCCGCTTCCGCGTGGACGTGGCGACCGGACAGAAGACCGGGTTCTTCCTGGACCAGCGGGAGAACCGGCTGGCGGCGCGGGCGTTCGCGGCGGGGCGGCAGGTCCTCGACTGCTTTTGCTACACGGGAGCCTTCGCCGTGCACCTGGCGGAGGCCGGGGCGACGCTCGTGGAGGGGGTGGACATCTCCCCCGAGGCGGTCGCGGGAGCCGAGGCCAACGCGCGCCTGAACGGCGTCGAGGGGCGCTGCCGCTTCCGGGTGGCCAACGCCTTCGACGAGCTGCGCGCCCTCGACAAGACCCGCCGGAAGTTCGACTGCCTGATCCTCGACCCCCCCGCCTTCACCAAGGGGAAGGAGGCGGTCGCGGCAGCGCTCCGGGGCTACAAGGAGATCAACCTCCGGGCCATGCGGCTGCTCCGCCCCGGCGGGATCCTCATCACCTGTTCCTGCTCCTACCATGTTGACGAGGCGACCTTCCTGGCGATGCTGGAGGAGGCGGCGGCGGACGCCCACTGCCGGATGCGGATCCTGGCCGTCCGGACGCAGGCGGGCGACCACCCCATCCTCCTGGGGGTGCGGGAGACGCGCTACCTGAAGTGCGCCTTCCTGGAGCGGCTCTGAGAGGCGGACCGGGAGACGGGAGACCGATGGGGCGGCCGGAGTTCGGGGAGCGTTACGGGGAGCAGGTCGCCGCCGCCTACAACCGGATGGCGGAGGAGTACGACCGCTTCGACGCCGGGACGGCCTTCTTCATCAACGACTACCGGGTGACCCGGGCGGCGCTCGAGGCGCTCCGGTCCCGGTGGGAGGGGAGGGTGGTCCTGGACGTGGGGGCGGGGACGGGGCTCCAGACCGGCCAGTTCGCCCCCCGCGCGCGGCGGGTGCTGGCCCTGGACCTGGCGGGCGACCTCCTCCGGAAGGCGCGGGAGAAGGTCGCGGCGCGCGGCTGCCAAAACGTCACCTTCCTCCAGGGCGACGCCACGACCCTGCCGCTCGACGACGCGAGCGTGGACTTCGTCTGCTGCTACGGGGACGTGATCGGCCTCATCCCGGACTACGCCGCTGCCATCGCCGAGATGGCGCGGGTCTGCCGGCCCGGCGGGATCGTCACCGTCCAGTACGACAGCAAGTGGCACGTGGGGCTGCTGTGGCGGCCGGACGAGCTGGCGGGGGCCGTGCGGGCACGCGGGGTGGGCGACAAGAGGATCTGGACCTACACCTACCTCCGCCGTCCCGAGAGGGTGGACTTCGTCTACAAGACCTACACCGGCCGGGAGATGACCCGGCTGCTCTCCGCCGCCGGGCTTCGGGTCATCCGGCGCCTGGGGCTGCACATGCTCTCCTCGATCGTCCCCGAGCCGTACCAGACGGTGTACAAGGACGGGCAGCCTTTCTACGAGACCTTCAAGCGCGTCATCGTCACGCTGGGGCGGCTCGACTTCGCGCTCCAGGCCCTCCCCGGCGCAAGCCGTGTCGGCTACGCCGCCATCCTCGTGGCGGAGAAGCCGCTGTCAGTCTAATACAAACGACAGAACGAAAGTGACAACGTCCGGGTCCTGTCGCCGGCGCCGCCCCGGCCCCCGGCCCCGGTGGGGAACC